>CAYLZA010000164.1:0-3296 GCA_964387575.1 uncultured Spirochaetales bacterium
GTACAATAAAAAGATCAAAAAGAAACGGCTTGCCGTCGAGAAGCTTCCGTATATCGTCGTCATCGTCGATGAGTTTGCGGATCTGCTGTCGACGATCGGAAAGGAGCTCGAATCGACGCTTGCACGCCTGGCGGCCATGTCGCGCGCGGTGGGGCTGCATATCGTGCTGGCAACACAACGACCTTCGGTCGATGTAATAACCGGGCTTATCAAGGCGAATATACCCTCGCGAATAGCATTCATGGTTGCAAGCAAATTCGATTCACGGATTATTATCGACTCAATCGGTGCCGAGAAGCTGCTCGGGAGAGGTGATATGCTTTTCACATCCTCATGGAATCCCGTGCCGATTCGAATTCAGGGAGCCTTTTTGTCCGAAGAAGAGGTCGAACGTGTAACCGATCATGTAAAAACGCTCGGCGAACCCGATTATCTCGACGATGAGATCTTCATCGATGAGGACGAAACCGGACCCGGGCTGTTTTCCGACGGTGACTCGGATCCTCTGATGGAGGACGCGCTCGATATCGTTGTCCGTGCGGGTAAGGCGTCTGCTTCGTTCCTCCAGCGAAAGCTGAAGATCGGGTATAACCGGGCAGCCAGACTCGTAGAGGAGATGGAGGAACGGGGGATCGTCGGTCCGCAGCAGGGAAGTAAGGCGCGTGATATTCTGAGAAATCCGGAGTCGTTCGATTAAGGTTGGCACGTAGTTGTTTTTGCGATACAGTGAACGAAAATACCGACCAAGGAGAACCCCATGAAGGTAAAGATTGATGCAGATCTGTGTACGGCCTGTGGTCTGTGCACCGACGATGTTCCTGAAGTCTTCAAAATGGGCGATGAAGTTGCCGAGGTTATTCAACCCGAGGTACCGCCGGACAAGGAAGATGCGGTACAGGACGCAGCCGATAGTTGCCCGGTAGAAGCTATTAGCGTAGAGAAATAGTTTTATATCTATTCCCGCATAAAACGGCCCGCAGATGATTCGGCGGGCCGTTATCGCGCAACCGAATCTTCGAACGATCCCGAAATTATCTTTCCCTCAGCGACAACGGCAATCGGATAACTCGCAAGATCAAACGGATCCCCGTTCCAGCAGAGAAACGAAGCCCATTTCCCCGACGACAATTCGCCGAGATGATCCGTAAGGCCTGCAATACGTGCATTTTGTCGGGTGATGATTTCTATCGCCTGCTGTCTGCTCAGTCCAGCCCGTAAAAACCAGCGAAGCTGCAGTAAAAGCATTTTTTGAAGAAGCACCGGATGATCGGTCATCAAACCGTATTGGACTCCGGAATCGATCAATCCCTGTATATTCCGCCAATTTTCATGTTTGAGCTCTACCTTGTACGGAAACGTGTCCATAGGGCCGTAGACAACCGAAATCCGCCGCTTCGCAAGCTCGTTGTATATTTCTCCGGCGTGTACGTCGCAACTATGATCGACCGTTACTTTCAGACGGAACTCATCGACGAGACGCAAGAGCGCAGCAATATCGTCGATTTTATGTACATGAACGCGCAATACCTCGCGCCCTTTGAGAAGGGCTCTGAAAATCTCCTCGTCTGCAGCGATCGGTTCGTCTTCTTCTTTTTTCTTTTTAACTTTCTCACGAGTTTCATGAAGCCGATCTCGTAACAGCGCGAGAGCACCCATTCGCGTAAACGGCCTGGTGCCCTTCCAGGAACGCGTGGACATCGGATTGTAACCGAGCGCCGCTTTTATCCCCGCTCTTCCTATCAGCGCCGACGTCGTGTTGTTTCCGTAGTTACGAATGACGGCGGAGCGGCCGCCTACGATATTACCGCTTCCGGGAACGACGCACGAATACAAAACTCCCGCTTCGATTGAATCACGAAACGACGCATCATCCATCTGGATCGAATCCAGGGCATCCGCATGCGCGATGATCGACTCCATTTGATCGTTTGCTTCCGCTTCCCCGGCGGGCTCGCCGGCACGTATCATCCCGATGTGGGCGTGCGGATCGATAAACGCCGGCGTGATAACGCTACAGCGGAAATCGAGATCGCTTTTCGCTTCGCTCGAAATACCGGAGATTTTGTCGGTGTCGTAGTTGAGCACGCCGTCGGAGACGACGTCATTTCCATCGTAAATCAGTTGTGCGGCTATCCGTCTCATACCTTACCCCGTTATACCTGTGTAACGCCGGCACGGTCAATCCAAAGGCATAGCCCAAAGCCCGTGTAATGAGTATGTTCCTGGGCATGAATCGTCCCGGACGAGTCGGAGATAGAGTACGACTTCTCGGAGAAGGAACGATGGGCAAGCTCCTGCTTGTACTGTCGGTACCCGCCGTCGGGTCGATGGCTGCGATCGCCCTGTTTCAAGTTATCGATATAGCCTTTATCGGTGCACTCGGTACATCGGCTCTCGGCGCGGCGTCGGTATCGTTTCCGCTTTTTTCAGTCGTTGCGGGAATCGGCCAGGCATTCGGCGCAGGAGTCGCTTCGTGGATATCACGCTTTCTCGGCGCGGGACGAAATCGCAGCGCAAACGAGGCTGCATCTGCCGCGATGCTCTCTGTCTTTATTTCCGGGACGATAGTAGCAGCATTTCTCGCCGGCTATCTCGAAACGATACTCGCTCTTCTCGGTGCAACGGAAACCATTATGCCGTACGCGATTCAGTACGCAAGGTTGCTCATCATCGGGAATGTGATAGCCACGCTCAATACGACGATGGCGGGAATCCTGCGTGCCGAAGGCAACGCGCGTCTCGCGATGTTTTCGGTCATTCTGAGCGTCGGGCTGAATATCGTGCTCGATCCGATCTATATGTTTACCTTCGGTCTCGGTATTCGGGGAGCGTCGGCAGCAACGGTAACCGCTCAGAGTGTGACGCTCATCGTGCTGCTGTCCACCTTTCTCGGCCGAAGACACACGATTCGGCTTGGATTTCGGGAGGCGTTTCGCGGGATGCGAATGGTCCCGCGCATCGTCGGTGTCGGGGCTTCGACGTTTTTTCTTCAGATTCTCGGGAATGCAGCGATTGCTATAATCAACAACGCGGCGATGCAATACGGAGACGCTGCAGTCGCATCGGTAGGGCTTACATTTCGCGTGCTTGCGCTCGGTATGTTCCCCATCTACGGGTTTACCCAGGGATTTCAACCGGTTGCGGGATTCAATTTCGGTGCCGGGAATTACCGGCGTGTCTTGAGATCGCTCAAAGTGTCAACGACATGGGCGATGATCTTTGCCGTCCCGTTTGCCGCGTTCGTCATCGGATTTGCACCGCTCGTTATCGGTTTGTTCAGCCCGGATCCGGAAGTG
>CAYLZA010000164.1:3306-6293 GCA_964387575.1 uncultured Spirochaetales bacterium
GTGCAGTTTATCGGAGTGCGTATGCTGCGCGCGGTAACCGTGATGTTTCCGTTTTTTGGACTTCAGATCGTGATGGCGGTCTTTTTCCAGGCGCTTGGCTACTCGATTCCGGCGGCACTCATTATACTCGCCAGACAGGGAGTCTTTTTTCTTCCGGCGATATTCGTGCTGCCGAAGTATTTCGGCCTCGACGGCATAATCGCCGGACAACCGGTTGCCGACATACTTACTACGCTTATGACGGCAGTTTTTGCGGCTTCGATTCTCGGAAAGCTGCGCCGCCTGGCCCGGGAAACTCCGGTAAGCCCGACGCCGCCGAAGAGGCACATCAGAACGTGATTCCGGCGCCCACGGTTATTCCGGCATAACCGAATGAAAATGTGTCATAATCGTTAATAGAATAATCCGAATCAAAAATCTTGTTGTCATGCATCTCAGCAGATGAAAATACGATCTGCGCTGCTGCTACAAGTGGGCCAAACAATAAAACATCTATCCCCGCTTCGATATAAAAACCTATGCTCGTATCGGCGGTGGAATTTACGAAAAAGTCTGGCCCCCATATATCACCGTCGTCGCCATCAGCCATCTGAAGGTGGGCCAAATTAACTCCTCCACCACCGTAAATTTGCAGTAACGAGCTGATAGGGAATACGGCGCCGACACCTGCTCTGAGATCGATAAACGTAAAATTAAGATAATACTTCGTGGAGTCTGGAAAATACGCCGATTGATCTGAACGTTGAAATAACGCTCCGCCGGCGGACGCATAAAAAAGCGAACCGACCGGCTGCAAAAAGTGTAAACCGAACCCACCTGATTTGCTGCTATAATTCCCCGCAGAACCTCCGTACGAAGAAATTATATAGTCGAGGTAGCTGTCCAAATCATTCGCAGCATTTCCCAGAAAGAACGGCAGAACCCCATTCGCCGTCACGTGTCTTCTGGTCGCAGTAGACGGATCTCCGTCCTTCGCTTCCGTGGTCGTGTCGTCAGCATCTTTATCCCCGGTATCGGCCCTCTTTTCGTCCTCGTCGGTAACCACGTCCGGAAGGCTTTCCACCTCGCCGCCCATGAGCTCGACTCCGACATCGTGTGCGATTCCGAGAACGATATCGATTTCTCCGCGTTTTTCACGCGAAATTTGCGATATGATCTTTCCGGTTTCCACATCGATAATCTTGGCGGCGACGAAGTACGTCTGTCCTATCTTGGAAACCTTTGCAACACAGACAAACTCGGCGCCGAGGTATTCACCGGCCTGCTTGATTTCCGAGTCCCGAACCATCCCCGAGAGCTGAAATTTCTTCTCCTGTAGTACCTGCTGCACGTTGCCGCGATCGAGAACGGTGTACTGTCCGGAAGAAACAAGCGCTTCGATAATTTTTTCGGTAACCGGAACTCGAGCCGATAGGTCTACGCCTTCATCGAGCAATGCATCGAGAACCGCGATTGACGGTTGCGCGAAAAGGAAACTCGTTGTCACGAGCATAACGATAAGTGGCAGAAGCTTTTTCACTTGACGCCCCCATTCGGAGAATGGTCTATTGTAAGGCTTTGCGTGGTGGTTTTCAACGTCTGATGATTGTGAATTACCAGCTATTCCAAATGTGACGCGCCGGGACAGCGATCGCACATTCCACGGCAATCGCCTCGCGAGAAGACGTCCTCACTTAGGCTCCGGCTACGCCGTCGATGCGTTCGGACGTCTTCTCGCGATTCGAGATCGGGCATTTCGCACACAATGCCGGCGGTCGCATCTGGGTAGCCGTTCGGTAGTTAAGGGAAGAGACCAAATCGGCGCGTCACATTTGGAACTCTTGGTGAATTACTGGTTACCTTGACAAAGCAATTGCGATAGTTATGATTTGATATGTCGATGCGCGACTTCTCTTCCATCGAGGTTGTTTAACGTTGAAAAAACACACGATAACCACGGCGTTTATCATTGTAGTTCTCTATATATCCACATCTCTGTCTCTTCTATCTGCGCAGGAATCGGCAGATCCAGAACCGGATTCAGACGAATCCACGGTTGAATCCGCGCCGGGATCGGATCAAACCGATGAGAGCGAAGCTCCCCTGGAAACCGGCGAGGTCGACGGGCAAATCGGGCAGATGATCATCACTGCCGCCGAGTATTTTGATGATATTTCGGCACGATACGCGGAGATAGAGGATTATCAATCCGATATCGTCATAACGCAGACGGACTCGGTAATGCGGGGTACACTGTATCATAAGCGGCCTGATATGCTCCTCATCGAGTTCGAAGAACCGGAGGAACAGATAATCTCCGCCGACGGAGTTACGCTGAAGATCTATATCCCGTATCTCAATGTTGTCATGGAGCAGGAGCTCAAGCCGCATGAAACACCGGTTTCGGCCGGCAGCCTTGCAACCGAGGAAGGGCTTCAGATGATGAAGGAAAAATACAGCGTGGCGTATCTCGACAGTCAGGATTATGTGCCTCTCGAGGAAGATAGTGATCAGATGGTGCGAAAGCTCAAGCTCGAATGGAAAAACATCGATGAAGGTTTTCGGGAGCTCATTCTTTCGGTAAACAGGGACGGGTTGATCAGACGTATAGAAGGAATAACCGCCGCATTCGAGGAGCTTACGCTCGATTTTACCAACATCGTCACAAATCAGGGGCTGCCTTCGCGTCTGTTTGTTTACGATTCGCCTCCTTCGGCTTATGCTATAAAGAACTTTATCTCTGAACCGGAAGAATAGCCCATGGAATCTATCGGCGAGAAGCTCAGGTCCGAACGGGAACAGAAGGGATTCACGATCGAACAGATCGCCAGAGATACGAATATCGCCAAACGCTACATTAGTGCCCTCGAAGAGGAAGATTTCGCCGTTTTCCCGGGAGATCCGTATCTCATCGGTTTTCTGAGGAATTACGCGGAGTATCTCGGAATAGATCCGGAGGAGATGGTGGCGCTGTATCGAAATTTCAAGATACAGAGCCAGCCCGTTCC
>CAYLZA010000165.1:0-2615 GCA_964387575.1 uncultured Spirochaetales bacterium
AGGCACTGGTGGCCTTCACCGAGTCCGGTTCGACCGCCCGGATGTGAGCATCGTCGAAGATCGCTTCGGTCTCGGACAGAAGCCGGAGAATCTCGACGAGCGAGGGTCCGGAATCTCTCGTTTTCGATTTTTCGTCGTATTGAAGATGCCGCGTGGTGAATATCGCCGAATCCCAGGAGACCGGTACGGCGGATTCGGTTTCCGGGGTCAGTCTGAGCGTATTCCGCATCGTGTGTCTGTCCATTCCGGCGTAATGCTTGAGCGGTTTTGTGTTTTCCATCGCCTTTTCGAGGGTTACATACGCCGCTTCGATCGTTTTCGCCAGATCGTGATAGCGCCGAGTGAGATAGTCGTGAACGATCCCTTCGGAATCCACGGCGTGGTTCCAGAGCATCCGCGCAAACTGGAGGTTCGTCAGCGACAGCGTCCCCCATTGCGATACACCCACGTGCATATAGTGCATCAGTCTCGCCCCCGATTCGTAGTAATAGGGTATATCGGCGCTCATCTTCTGTACAAACGGTGCGGCAACCGAAGCATACGACGATACGTTGTAGTATTCTCCCACGAGCATGGGGCCGCCGAAGGGATTATCCGGATTTTTCGTCCAGTTTTCCCAGTGATCTCTCAAGGGGCGGTTGATTTCTTCGCAGGCAGGATCGGCAAACGTGTGGACAAAGCACCGTTCGATCGGGAAAAAGGTGGCTACGATCCCTTCGTGATCGAAATCCTCAGGCAGCGGTTTTGACGGGATATCGAGCGTTTCGTGATATGCGGGAATCGATACATATACCTCTCTATTGATTCGACCTTCCTTCCTGGCCTCGAGAATCGCTTTTCGGCAATCGTGGGCGAGAAGCATGATTTGATCGGTGGGGTTTCCGAGCTCCGCACACTCCTCGCATTCGCAGTACTTACCGTTGTCCAAAGCCCATACATTGATCAGATCGACCCATTTCCATTCGCCCGAGGCCAGATCGTCGGCGAGCTTATCGGCGATATGACGGCGTACTTCAGCGTTGGCGAAACAGATGTTGTCTCCGACATTTCCTTCGATATGTGCGCTTCGTGTACCGTCGCGCAGACCGTACCATTCCGGGTGATCGTCATAATAGGTCGACGGATCTACGTAACGGTCAAAGATCGCATGTCCGCCGGTAGTAAATCTGATACCGAGCTTCCGGCAGAACGCCTTTTCGGGTTGTTCCGCCGACCAGAGATTGAGCTTGTTTCTCGCCATCCAGAGCAGAAACTCCTCGGTTCCCCGGTCATCGGTGGCCCAGAATCCGCGAAGCGGAAACGAGGGAGACTCGGTGATGTTGACGAGTGGAGGCTCCAGCTCCGCCGGGACTTCACAGTCCCACGGGTCGGGGCTGAACCATCGAAATCCAAAACGATTGAGTAGCTCATACACGCCGTAGAGCGCCCCTGCCGCGTCGGCGCCGAGCACGAGATACCGAATGGTCGGCCGTTGCTCCCGGTCACGTGAGGCGCCGGGCGCGTCGGTGGAAGCAACGATCGTGTACGATTGCTCGTCGCTCGCGACGGGCGGCTTCGAAGCTGCTTCCGCAGCCGCGTGCATACCGTCGGCAGGGGGATTTCCCGCGCCTGCCGGGCCGTCGTGCTCGATACGATCCGCGAAAGACGCTTCAATTACCGTTCTATGTGATTCGAGCTCCGCCGTCGTATACAGAAATATTTCGATACTCTCGATTCCAGAGTCGGGCTCGAAGCTCTCCAGATCGTGTATTTCGCAATCCACATCGGGGACGTTCGCAAAGGCATTACGTATCTCGGTCGCACCGAAACCGAGAACACATGCCCGGTGGGCAGCTCCGTACGACTGCTGCCAGTCCAGAGTATCTTCGGCCGATGCGGCTTCAGTCACCGATGAGAATCCACCTTTCGGAGCGTAGATCTTTATTTTGCCCGAGCTCATTCTTTGTACCTCCAGCGTCACAGCGCCAATCGTAAGTTGAACGTCGGTAATAGTAAACAGTCGGCTGCACTTCGGTCGGCAGACGGCAAACGGCGGTGGCGGCAGCTCGATACGAAGCGATTGAGTATTTATACCTATGGTGAGTAGGTATAAATACCCTATTTTTCTTCCGACCTCTGATGTAGTGGTTTCCTCAATACACATCCCGAATACCGTTTTGTACGAGGTTTCTATCGATGGAAAATGCTCAACCAAAAAAAGATTTGAAGAGGTGCATCCCGGCGGGCATCATCGCAATCATACTTGCCGGATTCATTGTTACCGCACTCGGAAGTTGTGACGTCCTCTTCGGTTTTTTGTCCAATCCCACGTATCGTGTTCTCTATAATGGAAACGGTAATACCGACGGGGTCGCTCCGGTAGATTCCAACGCCTACCGGAACGGGCAAAGCGTGATTGTGCTGGGTAACACCGAAGACCTGGTAAAGGACGGATTCGACTTCGCCGGTTGGAATACCGAACCCGACGGAAGCGGGACCGAACGTCTTCCGGGAGCCACCTTTTCGATGGGTAGTATCGATATCATCCTCTATGCGCAGTGGGAAGTAATACCGGATGATCCGGTAAACACCGCCCCGACGGTGACGATAGATACCGAGCCGACGACGATCGGAAA
>CAYLZA010000165.1:2715-6293 GCA_964387575.1 uncultured Spirochaetales bacterium
CGGTAAACACCGCCCCGACGGTGACGATAGATACCGAGCCGACGACGATCGGAAACGGCGAGTCGATTATCATAACGACCACCGCATCAGATCCCGAGGAAGACATCCTTGCGTACACATGGTACGTGGACGACGTTCTTCAAAGCGGCGAGGAATTGGGCTCGTTCGAGTTTTCCGCCACGCCGGGGGTGGAAACCGCGTACACGATCAAGGTGGTTGCCGACGACGGCGATCTCGATGATTTCGACGAGGTGGTGATAACGGTAGAAGCACCCGCGGCGGTAAATACCGCCCCGACGGTGACGATAGATACCGCGCCGACGACGATCGGAAACGGCGAGACGATTATCATAACGACCACCGCTTCCGATCCGGAAGAGGATCCGCTTAATTATAACTGGTATGTCGATGAAGTGTGGCAGAGCGGTGAAGAATTGGATACGTTTGAGTTCTCGGCGGCTCCGTCAGCGGAAACGGCGTATACGATTAAAGTGGTCGTCGATGACGGTGATCTCCATGATCTCGACGAGGTCGTGATAACGGTCGAGGCGCCTGCGCCGGTGAACGATTTGCTCTATTTTTCGACTATAGAAGATGTTTCCGGCACCAACATGTGGCAGGTCTGGACGGTTAATCCCGACGGCACGAATCCGCAAAGGTTGTCCGGGGTCGATGCATCGTGGCATTGCGGAATCAAGTCTATTGCGATTTCACCCGATGGAAATCGTCTGGCTTATGACAAAAGGAATAAAGTGATATCCGGAACTACCAATCAACACTACGTGGTCGTTCGCGACCTGACCGACGGTCAGGAAACCGAAATAGCCCTTTCGCTGAACACTATCGTAAATGATATTGAGTTCAGTCCGGACGGAACTCAGCTATTGCTGGTTGTTTCAAATGATGAGAATCCGGATGACCGGGATGCCGATGTCTATTACTGTGATCTCGACGGATCGAACATGACCGTGGTAACGTCGAGCTGGGATTATTTCAAAGGCTTTGCCACATGGGGACCGACAACCGGTACATATGCAGGAACGATCGCCTACAGTATGTGCGCTACGACGTGGTACGCGGATCCGTTTACAATACGAGTCATAGATGAGGACGGTACTAATGATCATCAGATTGCAACTACCGAAACCTCAGATATAGATCAGGCCTGGGACGGTTTTGTCGTCGGGACCGATACGCTGGTCTATGCTCATGATCAGTACAATACCGGCAGTGAGCACATACGGAGTGTTAAGCTCGACGGATCGGACAACACCCTGTTGCATACGATGGACCGCACTCTTAGTCAGATAAAGATGACACGGGACGGGAACTACGCATTGTACAGGCAACCCGACACCTCCGGTACGCGGCAGATCTTCAGGATAACGATTTCGGATCTGTTGGCCGGAGATTTTTCCAATGTTGAACAGATTACATCGTTTGATGGGGCGAACTTTCCGACGCTCATGTACCCGACGATGTAGCGGTAACAGACTTGGCTCCCCCCGCCCTGCGAGGCAGCACCCCGGCGCAGCCGATCGAGCGCCGGGGTCGCCCGGGCCGGTGCCGAGCGGTGCGGGAATCAATATGTGAATCCCATAGCCGTGAAAAACATTGATAAACCCCGAGTCCTCTGGTATACTTTTATTGTCAACAATGATTTTCATCAGCAAATGTTTATTAAATAATACGAGGCATATCCATGATCAAGCGGTTGTATTTCGGCCGGAACGCCCTCCGGATCGCCGTATTGGTGTTTTTATGTGTTATTACGGTTTTTTCGATTAGCGCACAGAGCAATGTAACCGTTGCCGGCGAAAAATCGTCACAGTTCTCTCTCGGCGCAGGTCCTGCAGCACTCCTGCCTCTCGGCAGTGCATCTGAACGTATTACGGCCGGAATCGGCGGTAATGCTGCGTTCCGGTTGAAAAAGCTCGAATCCCCCTTTCTTTTCTCAGCGGGTGTGCAGTATTTCATTCATACGATCCCTGGCTTGGGCTATATGCATGTACCGAGTGCTACCGTCGGTGGGGGATTGGAGTTGGGAATATCGCCGAAATTAACGACGACAATCATCGCCCGCGCCGGTTTTTGTGTTCCACTCGTAATCTCATCGTTTGGATTTGCAGCTGATTGGGCGCTCCCGCTCGAGGCTTCGGCGGGTGTCGAATTGATGTTAGGCCGGTCATTGGCTCTTTCGGTATCGGCTTCATATCTCTACGCGTTGCGATTGTACTCCGGCGTCGGAGCAACCGTCAGCTTCGCTCTCAAGCCCGGGGCGGGAGCCGGCGCCGAAAAAACAGGACCGGCATCAACACCAACCCCGCAGGTCGAGCCGCTTACCGCGGAAAGCAGCGGGCCGACCGGCGCAACCGAGCTCGAGCTCGCCGACATACGGCTCGATCCGGTATTCCCGGTATTCTACTCATATTACGATGAAAACCCGATCGGGACGCTCCGCGTTTCGAACGCGGGAGATACCGATATTCGTTTGAGATCGGGAACTTTCTATGTCGATCGTTTTATGGATGCTCCGAAAAGACTGACCGTACCGCCAACCATCCCGAAAGGTGAGAGCATCGAAGTTCCGATCAATGCATTGTTCGGCGACCGAATCCTCAATGTTACACAGCGTACCAAAGTTGCCTCGGAGATCAACTTTGAGTACGAGATAAACGGTGCAAAACGTACGGTGGGACAAACATATACGCTGGATGTGCACGATCGTAATGCGATGACCTGGGATGACGATAACAAGGCCGCATCGTTTATTACCGACAAGGATCCTACGATCATGGGATTTGCGAAAAACGTCGCAGGAATCGTCAGAAGCAGGGGGTCGAGGGCCGTTGACGAAAATCTCCAGAAAGCAATGGCGATTTTCGAAGCGCTCAAGCTGTACGGCGTCAACTACGTGGTAGATCCGACATCATCGTATGTCGACCTTTCGGACAATCCGCTCGCGGTCGACTACCTTCAGTTTCCGCGGCAAACACTTGAGTTTCATTCCGGTGATTGCGACGATATGTCGATTTGCTACAACGCGCTGCTCCAGGCGGTCGGCGTCGATACGGCATTCGTAACGGTTCCGGGTCACATCTTCGCCGCGTTCGCTTTAAAGATGTCTCCCAAAGAGGCACGAGACTCATTGAGCAAACCGGATGAGCTCATATTCATGAACGACCGCGTGTGGGTTCCTATTGAAGTTACGCAGCTGAACGACGGGTTCATTACCGCGTGGCAGGCCGGCGCCAGGCAGTGGCGCGAAAATTTCTCCCGCGAACAGGCGGGTTTCCACCCGGTCCTGGAAGCGTGGAGAACATACGGCGCCGTCGGTCTCCCCGAAACGGGTTCCCCGGTTGATATGCCCGATCAGGACGAAATCGCCGGGGCGTTTCTTTCGCGACTGACCCGCTTTATAGACCGTGAAATCTATCCAAATGTGGCGCGGCTGCAGGCGCGGATAGACTCGGCTCAGAACAAGACGAGGTACGTGAATAATATAGGCGTGCTATATGCACGCTACGGGCTCGACGATCGGGCGATCGTGCAGTTCGAACGCGTCCTCTCTATGCAGG
>CAYLZA010000166.1:0-6285 GCA_964387575.1 uncultured Spirochaetales bacterium
GCTCCTACGAGAAGGAACTCAACCTTTTCGTCAACGAACGCTCGTAATATGTCTTTGTAGCCTTCGTTCGACATCGAAGTGTCCGCTCAATGAAGCGGCTTCTCTGGT
Organism: uncultured Spirochaetales bacterium; assembly: GCA_964387575.1. Lineage (GTDB taxonomy): Bacteria > Spirochaetota > Spirochaetia > ARS1246 > ARS1246 > CAYLZA01. Next base: position 109 of record CAYLZA010000166.1, read on the forward strand.
TTGGGGCCACACCAGACCAATCCGCTCGGCCGGCGTTCCCGGCACGTAGTACTCGTGTTCGATCCGAAAATCAGGTCGACACGAGTACCGGTCCACTTGACTTTACCGGACGCACGATCACGACCTTCGTATGCGTCTTCGTCTTCCGAAGCAGGTTTCCATTCCGTGCTCATGTCGAGCAGATTGACGAAGAAGTCGTTGGTAAGGGTCTCCGGTCTGTCGGTGAAGACGCCCTGCCGAGAATTGCCGAAGTTGGCGTTCAACGCCCGCATGCCACCAACCAGAACCGTCATCTCCGGCGCCGTCAGCGTCAGGAGCTGTGCCTTGTCAACCAGGATTTCCTCCGCCCGGACGGCATATTTCTTCTTCTGGTAGTTGCGGAATCCGTCGGCGGCCGGTTCGAGTACCTGGAATGAAGCTTCATCGGTTTGTTCCTGCGATGCCTCCGTTCGCCCCGGAGTGAAGGGAACGGTCACGTTGTGACCGGCTTTCGTCGCAGCTTTCTCTACACCTGCACAACCACCCAACACAATCAGATCAGCGAGTGATACTTGCGTGCTGGTGGACTGCGATGTATTGAACTCCTTTTGAATTCCTTCGAGGATGCCCAACACCTTCGCCAGTTGATTCGGTTGATTGACTTCCCAATCTTTTTGCGGTGCCAGACGGATTCGTGCTCCGTTTGCTCCGCCGCGCATATCAGAGCCACGGAAGGTCGATGCAGACGCCCAGGCAGTCGATACTAATTCGGAGATCGCCAGTCCCGATGCAAGAATCTTACTCTTGAGATCCTCGATATCATTTTCGTTTATCGGCTCATGAGAAACTGCGGGCACCGGGTCCTGCCAGATGAGCTCTTCATCGGGCACCTCGGGACCGAGATAGCGTGAGCGAGGCCCCATATCGCGGTGGGTCAGCTTGAACCAGGCTCGCGCGAAGGCGTCGGAGAATTCTTCCGGGTTTTCGAGATAACGCCGTGCGATCGGTTCGTAGATCGGATCGAAGCGGAGTGAGAGGTCCGCCGTGGTCATCATCGGACGATGCTTTTTGGACGGATCGTGAGCTCGGTTTCGGCTTCCAGGCGCCTTCGATGCCGCTGGTGATCGTGTCGCCCGCTTTGCCGCTGCCGTAACTGCTCTTCCAGCCCAGGCCCTGCTCCTCGATAGTGGCGGCTTCGGGTTCCGGACCGACCAGCGCCGCGTCGCCTGCACCATGGCACTTTCCGAACGTGTGCCCGCCGGCTACCAGCGCAACAGTTTCTTCATCGTTCATCGCCATTCGTGCGAAGGTTTCACGGACGTCACGGCCGGATGCAACCGGGTCGGGATTGCCGTCCGGACCTTCCGGGTTGACGTAGATCAGACCCATTTGTACCGCCGCGAGGGGGTTTTCGAGGTCACGATCGCCGCTGTAGCGGCTCTTAGGCTTGTCGCTCGTAGCCAACCATTCCTCCTCGGCGCCCCTGTACACGTCTTCTTCCGGCTCCCAGATATCCTCACGCCCACCTGCGAAACCGAAGGTCTCGAATCCCATCGACTCCAAAGCACAATAACCGGCGAGGATCAGGAGATCAGCCCAGGAAATTTTATTACCGTATTTCTGTTTGATCGGCCACAGCAATCGACGCGCTTTATCGAGATTCGCGTTATCCGGCCAGCTGTTGAGAGGTGCGAACCTCTGGTTTCCTGTTCCGCCGCCCCCGCGACCATCTCCGTCACGTTGATGAACGTTCATCTTCACCACGATCGACGGGCTCAGCTCGTTTGCCATTGATTCAAGCTGACGTATGTATGATTCACGGTATGGCGTCGCCGCAGGGGCGCCGGTTATTTGCGTACGAAGCAATGTGTTTCATGAACTCAATAGCCCGCTTCGCCTGCTTCGTCGAGCACCCTCCCGAAATATCAAGCAAACGTTAAAGCAACTCGGTGTCACACAATCTTACTTCCGGACGGCGTTCGACACTTGCACCCCGAGATAGGTTTTCCTGTCATTCATAATGAGGTATAATGATAGAAAATATCAAGATAGCATTGAAGGAGGGTTCTATGCAGTTAGAAGATTCGAACGGGAACGTCGTTGTACCTCAAAGTCCTGCTGAAGTCGATCGGATGATAGATCGTCTGGGCCGGGACCTTGATCACTGTATTCTTAGTGAGGGTGAACTATTCATCCAGGCTGCCGGTTCCGGTCAGGCGTTAATCGTTCAGTACGGAGATTCTTCGGGCATCTATGAGGCTTCTGAAACGCTGCCATCGGAGACCGTGAAGGAGCTCTTCGGAGCTTTTTTTCAAAAAGATGATTCTTGGCGTACAAGGGTGAGCTATACGCGTATAGGTGATGGAAGCCCTGCCGCCGGTGCTCCGAGCCCGGAGGCCGATCGAGAGAGAGTCGACGGACACCGGGAGAGAAGCCTCAAGGATAGTCTGCTCGACTCGGTGAAACGAGAGGTCAAGCACAATGTCTCCGGAATGGTCCGCCGTGGAATCCGCAGCGTCATTCGGAAGTTTAAGTAGACCGGCGGCATTGTGTCGTGACTGCGGCGTAATAAGCGCCGCCGCTATACAATCTCAAGCCGACGGAATGAGCAGCAGAGCGTCGTATTCTGCGGCGGGCTCGATCATGCGCAAGCTCCCGAAACTTCCGTGTCGAGCTTTCTCTTCCACCGCACTATGAAATGTAGGTTTCGAAGTCCTTCACGTTGTGGAATCGGATTACCGTCACCGTATCGGTTAGCGCGTTTGCGGAAATCCCGTCGAAATACGGGTTCGTAGTCGGCTTCGTCAAATTCACTTCAGCTGAAGCCGCGTCCTTTGGGCGCGGTTTCCGGTCAGCGGCTGTGCCTTTATATGCTTTGTACGGTTCCTCGCGGCTTCAGCAGCACCGTAAGCCCCCTACGGGGGCGCTACCCACAAACCGCCTGCTTTGCAGGCGGTTGTTGATTCGATGCGATATGAGTGAACTCGACGATCGACTCAATTTCCATGATATCGATATAGGGCAGAAAGTAATCGAAATCGAGATAGTCTTGCGCGTCGTAAAGAAAATCGGCGTACATTTCGTCTTCTCGTACCTGAACAAGATCCGTCGACGTAAGCTCGAGTGATCCGCCATCGGCACCGAAAGCAGGGATGCCGGAGATGGCAGAATCCGCTGTCTCGTCCGGTTCCTGTCCGAACACACCGGCCGGGATGAATGCGATGCCGACGATGAGAAGAACTGCAAATACCAGTTTGATTTCGGGTTTAATGCTCATGTATGCCCTCCTGAAGCTACGGTCAATTATATAATCTTTCATATAATAATGACTTGCAAGTATGTGCCGGATTAATCGGAAAGGGCACACCCGGCGCGGATCTCATCCCAACGGTATTCGAGCCTGATGATGTCGGGACCGTCGCCGAGGTAGTTGCGTCCAATGAGGCAGAAATTACCGTCCTTCTCGAGAAGCCGCGGTCGTCCAATATGACGGTCGATAAATGGATATTGCTCGGTCAGGTCGATCTGCGATCCCTGCGTGAACGCAATGGGATTCATTTGTAGATGAAGGCGGGTTTTTGATCGTGCTCAATATGAGTGCTTCGCGAAAGTAAAACGAGGAGACTCGGAGTCATTGATGCTGTAGTGCTTGTGCGTTCCCAATGCTCTGCCGTTCATTGCTTTTTGGTTATGCGCTTTGCCGGGCATTATAGCTGCCGACTTCACCTCCTTTTTTCCGTAAGCAAGCCACCTCCGCATGGTCAAACAGTGCTCCTCATGAAAAGCCGACTCTTGGTATTGGTTGACAGCTCTCAAAGGAGGCTCTATCTTTCTATGAGTATGAATGCGACCTCAACTGCTGAGCTGAATACTGCAAAGTGCGACGATGTATTAGAGAGAAATTATATTCTCGTCGTTGACGACGAAATAAGCATTATAAAAAGTCTTATGCGTGAGCTGTCGGATTGGGCCGCGACCGTGGGATTGTGCGTAACCGGTGCGGTGATTGGCGAGGAAGCGCTTGATATAATTGAGGAATATCAGGAAAGAATAAAAGTAGTAATTGCGGACATACGAATGCCCGGCATGTCCGGCGGTGAGATGGCGCAGGAAATAAAAAAACGTAATCCCAATTTACAAATCATCGTGCTGACCGGATACAATGATAAAAAAGAAATCAAAAAAGCCAAAAAAGCGGGGATCTCCTCATTTATGAAAAAGCCCTGGGAGCGGGATGAGTTGATTCAAAAGATTAAAAAAGCGCTTTGATTGCAGACTGCATACACTGCAGTGTGAAGTGCATTTCAAGCATACAAGGCTGTCCCGTAACCCGAAAGTCGCGCATGAAACGGTTTATGTGCCATATATATAGAGATATATTTGGATGAACGGTTCTATATACAGGGGCGGGACAGTCTTGTTAGGTTTTTATTTTATAGATCGAATATCATCAAACTTGATCGGCAAAACCAGACGAAAAGTCGTACTATCTCCGCTTTCTAGCAAAATCAAGTCGCCATTATGTCTCTCGGTCGCAATATGACGCGAGATACTCAAGCCGAGTCCGGAGCCTTCTCCGGATTTTTTTGTAGTAAAAAAAGGCTCAAAGATCTTTTCCTTGTGCTCGTCCGGGATCATCCTTCCATTGTTCGAAACGTCGCATGTGACGACATGACCGTCGGTCCGTGTTTTGATAACGATCTTCCCCGATGTATTGCCATCGGAATACACTGAGCTTACTTCGTGTGCGGCGTTTGTAAGGAGGTTGAGTATGATCTGGTTGATCTCGCCGCCTCTGCATTCAATGAGCGGTACATCGCCGAAATCTCTTTCGACTGACGCGGTGTATTTATAGCTATTTTTCGCTATGTTGAGAGCTGTTTCAATCCCCTTGTGAATATCGTAGGGCGCTATCTCATCGTGAGATTGCGGACGCGAAAAATCGAGAAGTGTTTGAACCACTTTCGCAATTCTATCCAGTCCTTCTCTGATATCAACGATGATCTGTGACGCTTCATCATACAATTTGACACGTTCCAATCTGTCCGTGTCGGTACCTTCGTTCGATTTTTTGAGTACTTCCAATCTTCTCAAAAACGTCGAAAAATTGCTCTTGAGGTATCCGAGGGGGTTGTTTATTTCATGTGCGATCCCCGCAGCCAACTGACCGATCGACGCGAGCTTTTCATGCCGAATGAGCTTGAGTTGAGTTTCTTGCAATCGCCTGTTTGTTTCGACCAGCTCTTCGTTGGTTTGCGACAGCTCATCACGCGTTTCTAATAGTTTTTCCCGCGCGACGAATTGATTCAAAAACGATCGATATGTAATTCGTGAAATCAGGATACCGAAAATCAGAAGACCGATCAGAAACGGATATTGCTTGAGTATCGCCGTACCCGCGCCGTCAACATAGCGATGGGCACCGATAAACACGATTAAACTGAGGGCGTACAAGATAACGACCACCGACGCCCTGGCAAGCAGCAGCGTTGCCGTTGCAAATATCGCAATAACATAGGTGATGGCGCTATCGGATAATTGCTGTTCAAACATCGTAATGATGACCGACCAGGTGAGGGCGAGCGCATTGAAAGAAACGGGAATGAATCGATGAAGCCCGGTTATGTCTTCGCCGGTTTTCGGTTTTTGTACGTATGAAAGTACGAGATGAATGGTAATAAACAGCAGTAGAAAAAGATCGGCATAGAGAAAATACAGATAATGATGATTATCTGATCCTCCGAGGTTACTAACATCAACAAAAAGTAAGTACATCCCGAGGCCATAGAGAGCGAAAATGACTCCGCGCATTCTTCTAAGGTTTGCAAAGGCGGTTATATTTTTACATTCACGCTTGTATGTTTGTGGACATGGGTCGATTCGCTGTCTGAGCCATTGTAGCTGCTGAATCCACGTGAGGAAAAATCTGGAAGGATTCACTTCTCCGCTCTCACCCGGCTATTGTATATGTTTGGCTGAATTCGCGCTACCGAGTTTTTACATCGTACAGCCGCGGCTGAACCGAGGCAGTACGACTGAGATTATCCTTTCCTGAGTTACGAACCGATCCTATTTTTTGAATACGAATATCTTCCAGGTGAGATATCCGTTTTTACCGCCGTTGACCCAGTGGTTGAGTCCTTTTTTCATGCGGCTTATATAGTCATAGCTCACACTCTTTTTGAGCTCCTCTTCCCG
>CAYLZA010000167.1:0-6285 GCA_964387575.1 uncultured Spirochaetales bacterium
ATTCTAATGTGTTGCATTATTTTTGTCAACGTTCCATGAGTGTTCCCGTTTCCGCTGGATAATCATGTTTTCCTGACTGCGCGCCGGCGCCAGAGTCCGCAGTTTTCCCTTGACGCCAAGGAGTATCATTTCTGTAACATTGCGGTAGTAGAAACCAACGCCGCGACGATCGGGACCTCCGTCCTTCCGCACCTTGTACCAAATCAAGTTCGTCTTGTAGCTGAACCCCCACGCCGCCAGGAGTTCAATCGCGTCCGGAAGCAGCGCGTTTGGCGTCCATAAATACAGATGTGACTTGGGTGCGGCCAGATCGCCAACAGGAAGATCTTTAAGTTCATTGGTGCTCATCGTCGAATACCGCCGAAGTCTCTGATGTTCCGGAGCTACTTTCCCCGTTCGATTCTGAAATCGCCAAGGCGGGTCTATCAGGATCGTCCCATAGAAGCCAGCTTTCGCCACCGACAGTTCAGTAAGCGAAGGATACTCAGAAAAGAGATTGTTCAACGTTTGCCTCCGTTTTTTCATTGTCGGTTTGCTCGCGCAAGTACCATCGGACAGCCTCCCGTAGCACCCAACCGATAGAAACGCGTTTCGTCTGAGCCAAAATCTTCAGGTGCTCGTGATCTGTCAGTGGCAAACTGAATGTCAACCGACTATCAAGGTCTCGGGATTGCTTCTTCATAGTGCATCACTCTTCATCAGTGTGATGCAGCCCGAGCAACTTGTCAACCCCTATGGCATGGAAATCCAGGGCAATCGCATTAAAACACACCCCTAAAACTCCATAATCTCCAGCCTAGACATCGTTCACTCTCTCGAAAAGAGCTCATCGGAAGAAAGACTTTCACGATATTCTTGACAATTCCGTTATTCATTTCCGGCGGTATTATCCCCACGTTCATGGTGATTAAATGGTTCGGAATGATAGATACAATGTGGGCCGTTATCATGCCGTTTGCAGTATTGAGCTACTACTTGATAATCGTGAAGTCCTTTTATCAGGGTATTCCCGATTCGATAATAGAGTCGGCGAAGATCGACGGCGCCAACGACATCAAGACATTTCTGCGGATCATTCTGCCGATGTCGACTACGATCATCGCCACCATCGGATTGTTCTATGCAATTTACAACTGGAACAATTTTCAGAATCCGCTGTTTTATCTGAATGACGCCGACAAGTATCCCCTTGTGTTGGTTCTGAAGAATATGCTGGTCACCACCGAGATGTTCGCAGACCCCGAGACGGTAAAAGGTGAAGAGATCGTCTCACTGGAAGCAATGCAATCCGCGGTTATCGTAATTTCGATCGTACCGATTCTCATGGTTTTCCCGTTCGTACAGAAATATTTCAAAAAAGGAATTACAATGGGCTCGGTAAAAGGATAGCGTCAAAGGAGCTTGCATGAACCGGAAAAATCATAATCAAACTATCGAGCTCAAAGACGGTTCGGTGTTGACTCTTCGGGGGCTCGAGGAAGCCGATCAAGAACGACTCGCAGCATTTAACGATGGATTGAGCAAAAACTCGAGGCGTTTGTTTACGCCTCACGCGTATGATTATAAGACCGTCACGGAGTATATCGATCGGCACGAGCGTGGCGATGACTTCAGCTATGTCGCAGTTGCAAACGACGACAGGATAGTTGCGTACTTCTTTTTGTGGAAAATGAACGAAGCGGTGCCGTTACTCGGGATCGGAATCACCGATGAGCTCCAGGGGAAGGGGCTCGGTAAGCGACTTATGCGTTTTCTGATCGATGTTGCAAAACGGCAGGGGAAATCCGGTATCGATCTTACTACGATGCAGGACAACGATCGGGCATATGCACTCTACCAGTCGGTTGGATTCGAGTATAAAAACGATGTCTCCAATGTCGCGGGAGATGGGAGAGTGATTACGGAACGACGGATGTTTCTGCCGCTGATCGAAGGAGCCGAGCCTCCAAACCGGGAGTTCGGCCCTCCGGTATGACGCGCGGCTATCTGAGATCGGAGTAACGCAGCAGTTTTATTCCTGCCGTTGCACAATAATCGACTATTTCTATATCCGCGAACATCCGTCGCTGTCGGTTGCGTGAGAGAAGCTCCTGCCCCGATTCCTCGCCCGGTCGCCGTAACCGTTGCATTTCATCGGACTTGAATCCCGGCTGACCGGCAACGAGATAGGTGCCGGGGGTAACACCCGCTATATGATCGGCAAGCTCCGTACCCGGATGTGGGCCGGGGCCGTCCCAGTCGGGTAACGGAGAAACAACACCTTCGGCTTCGATCGTTCTATGATAGAGCAGGTTGTGTTTTTCGGCGACCTCGGTAATTGCTTCGGCGAATGGCCCGGCGTTACCGATATTCATGTATTCACTTACGAATGTCAGCTCGAACCCGACATCAGCGAGAGAACGATACTGCGCTTCTATCTCTGAAACCATCGCTTCCCGCGGGGGAGGTCCCGACGAAAAATCTTCAGTCGTATACGGGAAACTGCCGTCGTCTCGAAGTATCGATTCGATTCCTTCTGAAGCGCTTACCGGACGCCATCTGGCGATTTCCCACTCCGCGGTAAAGCATACCTGAAGACCGAAATCGACCTGACCGGACAGGTCGAGGAGCACATCTGCGGCGTCTTCAATATATCGCGACGGTGCAAGAAGCGAAATGTTTCTGAGAATGCCCTGCTTCGCCGCCGCCCTGATAGCGCGATTCGCAGTCCGGTTAATACCACCGTCGTCACCCCTCGTCAATAATCGCATTTGACCCATCACGACCTCCGTGTTTTTTTATCGATGTATGATTGCGTTAGCCGGCGGCGAATATCGGTGTTGCCGCCCGCGCTCGTTCGGCCAGTTCCTGTTCTTCCGCTTCCGAGAGCGGTCTATATGCGTCTGCAGCGTCACATGCCCACCAGAGAAACTCGTGATGACCGGGACTGACTGCTGCGGCAACGGGTCTCGAAAGGGTGAAACGGAGTGCGAGCTCCGCTTCCTCGTACGTATCAACCGGGGAATACCAGCATTTCGACCATTTCCTTTCCTCTCCCTCATCCCATTTTCGTTTGGCCAGGCTCTTGAGGGCGAGTATCGCCGTGTTGGTATTCTGTGCCGCTGCAACAACCTTTGGACCGAATTTACCCGTATTCCAGGTAACCCAGTTAATCGGGAAAAGTGTCGATGTGAAATCGTATCGATTCATCAGTTCCACGGCGGCCTCTTCGCTGTGCGCGGAAAACCCGAGATATCGTACCGTGCCGTCTTTTTGCGCTTTTTCGAACGTCTCCATCGCTCCACCCGGGGCGAAGACCTTTTCAACGTCTTCCATCGTCGTCATCGCATGCAGCTGATAGAGATCGAAATGATCGGTTCGAAGCGCCTTCATCGATCCTTCCAGATCATTCCGTGCGCCTTCCGCGTCGCGTTCGGTAGTTTTGCACGCGAGAAATACATCGTTTCTGTACGGTTCGAGTGCGGGTCCGAGGATATCCTGGGCATTTCCATACGAGGGGGCGATATCAAAGTAGTTTACGCCACGGTCGATCGCCTGGGAGACATGTTTCGATGCCTCTTTATCCGATATTTCTTTACAGATTATTCCGCCGAACCCGACGACGGAGATCTCTATTCCGGTTTTTCCGTACGGACGTTTGAACATACATTGCTCCTGTAGCCAAATATAGTCACTCTCATATACTATCATAGGCCCGGGTCTTGAGAAAGGAGCTCGACGGTGAGACCAGGTATTCCAAATGTGGTTATCCGAACATTGAGTTCCTGCCGTAAGAGAGGGGTGCCGCCGATTATCGGGCTCGAGCAAACACTGAGATCATGAAGTTTTCTCCAAAAGCGCTTTTAATAACTCCACCGATATACGATTTCGCGTTGTTTGATCTTTTTCTCAAGCCGTACGGTTTATTGCGCGTTGGGAATATGCTGGCTTCCGCCGGATACGGCGTGAGGCATATCAACGGGCTTGATTTTGGAGACGAAACAAGTATCAGACGAATCGGGAGACCTAAACGAAAGGCAAACGGAACGGGTAAGTTCTTCAGACAACCGGTTCGGTGGCCGGTGTCGATTTCTCCGGTGAATCGACGGTTTGCCCGCTATGGAATTGTGCGTGAAGAGCTCGAGCGACGGATCGACGGAGTGGCCGAGCCGGACATCGTTCTACTCGGTACCGGAATGACCTATTGGTATCCGGGCGTTCGTGAGGTCGTGGATATCGTACGAAACCGGTATCCCGATTCGCCGATTGTGGCCGGCGGCCCGTATGCGACTCTTATTCCTGATCATTGTCTCAATGTGTCCGGGGTCGATTATGTCTCGCGAGGCCGAGCCGAGCTTTCTCTTCCGCCGATACTCGAGCGTCTCGGACTTCCGACGGCCGATGTGGGCGCTGAAGGGGTGCTCATAGACGACGAGGTGTGGCGCGGTGCTGGAGTGGTTAAATTGACCGACGGTTGTCCGTTCAGGTGCTCCTACTGTGCTTCGCATCTGCTTTGTCCGTCCGTCGTTGCGGGAAATCCCGATACGACGTTCGAAAGAATGAGAGCCGTGCACGAACGATGGGGTACGACAAATTTCGCGTTTTACGACGACGCTTTGCTCTTCGATTCGAGAAACCATTTCGTGCCGTTAGCACATCGAGTCATCGAATCGAAGCTCGATCTGAGCTTTTATCTACCGAACGGTATTCATTTTCGGTATGTAACTCCTGAAATCGCTCGACTGCTTCATGACGCGGGGTTCCGCGATATTCGTTTCGGATATGAAAGCTCATCATCCGACTTCCATGAGCACTACGGAACAAAACACGGAGCACATCATCCGGGCGACGCAATTGATGCCCTGAAATCCGCGGATTTCCGCGGCGATCAGATTACTCTCTACGTTCTCGCCGGAACACCCGGACAGCTCCCGGATGAAGTGGAAACGTCGATTCAGGCGGCCGCCCGGCTCGGAACCCGTATTCAAGTTGCCCAGTTTTCTCCGGTACCGGGAACCTCGCTCTGGCAGGATAGCGTCGAGCGCAGCGAGTTCCCGATCGCCGAAGAACCGCTCTTTCAGAACAATACGATCATGCCGCTGCGCTCCTCCCGGTTTACGCCCGAGGTACTCGAAACGTTAAAGAAACTCGCCCGGGATCTATCGATTCACAAGAGTGTTTGAGTCTTACACAGCGATTGTGAAGCTTATATGTAGAGAAGATGAAGTGTATGTAGATACAAAGCCCGCTTCGTCTAAAATATATTCAGCGTGAGGACTCGAACAACCGCTTGAGCTCGTCTTTTACCTGACCGAGCGCTTCGTTGTACTGCTGCTCGAGACGGGCGAGATTCTTTGAGAGAATATTCGCGAACTCCGGATCCGATTCGGGACTCAGATTGACCTGAGTTCCCATCTGTTTTGACAAGGCTTCCTCTTTCTCCCGGAGCTTTGACTGGTACTGCTGTTTCAGCTGTTCCTCCACCTGATCCTGCGTGGAGAGGTATTGATCGAAGAACTGCTGCACCTGCTGGAAGATATATCGCACCTGCCGCTTTTCTTTGACAACCAGATTGATACCTTTTTCCAGCGTTTCGAGTTTTTCGCCGTAATTCTTATCGTTTGGGAGCGAAATATTGGCCGTCATCGTTTCGAGAAAGCCTTCCTTTACCCAACGCTGCTCTTTCCCTGAATATTTTTTGAAGGTTTTTGTTACATCGATGTCTTTTTTGGCGGGATCGAGGAACTCCGACGCTATCCGCTTACCGATATTTTTGTGCTCGTTTGCGACCAAGGTTTCCTTATTACTCTTGATATCCTCGGTCCGCTGCATTGCTATTTCAAACGCAGATTTTATCTCTGTCATCCTCGTCTCCTCATGATAAGTTTACTGAAAACAACGAAGCGTATTCAAGCACGCAACGTCATCGAGTTTATCTCCTTGCAGAACGATACTATGCGATCTTCTTTGAAAAGATCCACATCCTTCTTGATGTTTCCGAGACGACCGACAAGAAATCGATCCAGGAAATTCAATTTCGATATTTCTATTCTGCCGCCGAGCCAATCGGAGACCTTCGCATGTGCACGAAGCCACGCAGGATAGCTCTCATTGAGCTGTCCGGTTGCCTTTTCGCCTTCATAAAAACAGCAGATAAACAGCCCCACGGACTTGGCAAGCAATAAATCCCTGTTGCGTTCGCAGAAACGCGGAACTCGTTTGAGGATTTTTCCCCCGTATACCGGCGAGCCGATTACGACGAAATCGGCGGCTTTTAACATCGGTGCTTCGACCGATTGAACGGGA
>CAYLZA010000168.1:0-6261 GCA_964387575.1 uncultured Spirochaetales bacterium
TAACGTTTCAAACGGCACAAAGCATAAAAAACTGATCAACCGGGTGTTCGCTGCGATGTTGGTCGCACGCGGGCTCGATGCAGTAATCTGTGACGTCACCGACGATTCGCTTGTCGAAACAGTATTGACCGCGGAGCTGGTGATGGATCGCGGTATATATGCAGATTCTTACGTGGAGGCGTTTAGACGAGGGTGAAATCGCCGGAGACAACGTAGACGCCGCAGGATAGCTTTCGCGGCCGATACAGGCGTTTACGGGAGATTTGGTACGGGAGATGTGAATGGCTGAAAAAGGCCCTGATGTAGCCTACCGCGAAGCCGTTTTGACGCTCAAGGAAACCGAGCCGGAAAAGATAGCCGAACGGACTGGTGCCGAAGCCGACGATCGTACCGTTTGTATCGATTACTTTGATCGTCGGTACACCATTGATGTAGTTACTTCCTCTTTTATACCCGATGGATTACCGAATGTCGAACGAATTCTTATACTTCACTATTTAACATCGAAAGGTGGAAACGGATCGCGCGGCGGACTGGTCGGATACCGAAGCCTGCGGAACGGTATGTTCTACTACCAACCGTTCCGGGGCAGAACGGTCGAAAGACTGCTTCCGGTATTCGGTAATAGTCCGGCAAAGCTGATTGATGCAGCGAAGGTGCTTAACGGCACCCCGGGCACCTATGGAGATGCGTCGGTCAGATTCAGACCGTTTCCGATGATTGACACGGTGGTGGTATTGCATCTCGGAGACGAAGAGCTCAAGCCTGAAATGACCTATTTATTCAATGAAAGTATCGTCAAATATCTCTCTCTCGAAGACATTGCTCTTCTCGGGGGAGTAATTGCAGGCAAGCTCATAAAAGCGGTACGGTAAAGCCGCTCGAGCGCGACTAAGCCTCAGTTTTTGCGCGACGTTCGCTCAGCATCGTCACATGCCGCTTCTCCTCATCGACGATGTTCTTCGCCGCTTTCCTTGACTCCCCCGACGTGACGTTTAGCAATTCATAGAAGAATAACAACGTGTCCTTCTCGAATCCGATCGCGTAGTCGATTGCCTGGGTCGCGCTTTCTGCAGAACGGGCAAGCGCAATGGCGCGATCCTCTCCCACGAAGAACCGGCTTTCGGTAGTCGCCTTGATATATTCGGTTGCCTCCTCCCACTCCGCAGCGTCTGCATCGAGCTCCGGCGCTTCGGCCTTCAGCCGCTCGAATAATCGATAATGCCGGTTTTCCTGGTCGGCGAGAAACTCGAAGAGCTTCGACAGCTCGACGTCCTTCGTCGTATCCGCTACGGTCTTGTAGTAGGCGTGGCCGCTTTTCTCGATTTCCATCGCCAGCGAGAACACCTCTTCCGTGGATAATGCTAAACCCATATGCCCTCCTTGTACGGTAGTAGTCTACAACAAGACCCACGTGAAAGCGAGCCTGCGATAGCGAGTTCGGATCAGAATTGCTGCAGCCCCGGCGTGTATCGGGATTCGATAGAGATTCGGATAACCACAATTGAATTCTCTATACCTGCGTATTTGTCCTTGCGCGCTCACATCGGCTATGGTATACTAAAAACGACATAGTCAAATATGGACAGGATTATCGTAATTGGAGCAGGGGTCACCGGGATGACCGCCGCCTATGAATTGTCCAGTCTTGGCGCCGAAATAACCGTCGTTGAACGTGAAAGCTACGTCGGCGGGAATGTACTAGATTATTGTTGCAAGGCGACAAGCAGTTGTGCTCGATGCGGTGTTTGCTTGGCTATTACCCAGATTGATCAGACACTACGTGATCCATGTGTTGAGCTCTACACCGGTTCAGTCATCGAAGAGTTCACTCGTACAGGATCGAAAGTCTCAGTCAGAATACGGCAACGTCGACCGTCGATAGACTACGCCGTGTGCACGTCGTGTGACGCGTGTATCAATGCCTGCCCGGTCGGTTGTATCACGCGGTATGAGCGGGCCGAGCTCGTCCAATATATAATAGACTACAATAAATGCCTTCGAGCGCAGGGGAAGCCGTGTTCGGCGTGCGCGGATGCCTGCGCCTTCGGCGCGATTGCTGCCGAGCCGGCGGTCCGCACGTTTACCGAAACGGCTTCCTCGGTGGTTGTCGCGACGGGACACGTTCCCTACGATCCTGCACGGCGAGCCGAATACGGCTACGGAAGGAGCGAGCGAATCCTGTCGGGACTCGAAGCGGAAGTCGCGCTCGCAGACGCGTACAACTTCGGAGATCCGGCGGAGCGTGTTGCATTCGTGCAGTGCGTCGGGTCGCGCGATCCTTCTATCGGGCGCAATTTCTGCTCGGGCGTCTGTTGTGCTTACGCCCTGCGTATGGCCAGGCAGCTCAAGTATCGTAACCCCGACATGCCTATCACCGTGTTTTATATCGACTTACAGAACTTCGACCGGGAGTTCTCGGCGTTCCGGCACGAGCTCGAAGAGCTCGGAGTCGAGTTTCGCCAAGGCGTACCATTTCGTATAGAAGAGCACACCGACGGTTCGCTCGCGTTTTTCACTCCGAGCGAAAAGGCTGATTGTATAGAATACTTTGATCGGGCGATTCTATCGGTTGGGATAGACCAGGATCCCGAAGCCGACGGGATCGCCGAGATGTTCGGCATCACACGAAACGAGCACGGGTTTTTCGAGGACGGTGGAAACGGAGTCATTGCCTGTGGCACGTGCAATCGCCCGATGAGTATCCCGGAATCGATGGCTGCCGCCCGCGCGGCCGCCTATCAGATCTGGAGCTCACGGTGAATACGGTAACACCCGCGACCGCGACCGTCGGAGTAGCGCTCTGTACCTGCAACGGCGTCACAACGGACAAGGACACTGCAGATCAGATTGTCTCGCGATTGAAGTTTGCCGAAGGTACCGACCTCCCCGTTCTCGTCACGAGGAGAGTCTGCGGCGACGCCGGTACGACGGAGGCGTCCCGTTTCGTAACGAAGTACAACATCGGCAGGTTGGTCGTCGCCGGCTGTCCTGCCCGATCCGGCGACAGGGTCGCGGAGGAGCTCTCTCTGGTAACCGGGATTCACCGTCGCCATATCCGTAGCGTCGACTTCGCCCGGTGTACGGCACGAGAGGAGTCGTGCACCGGTCTCTCGAACGCGACGGTCGATCGGATTGTCGTCGCCGTGGTCAGGAATCTTGCGGCGCTCAGGCTCACGGGAGAGATTGAAACCGTCGAAATAGAGATGGAGCGCTCCGTGGCGGTGCTCGGCAACGGAGAGCTATCCGAGATTGCGGCTTCGGAAATCGAACGGTGGGGACTTCGAGTCGAACGCGTCTCCGGCAACGGGCGCCTCCGTATCGAAGGGTCTGCGGGCCGCTTTGTAATCTACGGAGCGACGGCGACGGACGATACGGCGGGATCGACGGACGTACGCTGCGGCGCGATCATCGACGTACGTGATCCGGCGAATATCACTCATCGCGTTTACGAGGCGACGTCGGTTGTGCCGCTTTCCGAGCTCGAGTCGAGCGTCAGGTCGCTACCGCGCATACCGAGGGAACGGATTGTCGCAATCGTGCTCGACTACGAAATCGATGAGACAAAGGCGAGCACCGAACGGGCCTGCGAGGTCGCGCTTCGCATCCAGCATAAGGACGTACATCAGGTGTATGTCTTCTGCAAAAGCGTTCGGGTTGCATCGCTCGAGCTCGAGTCGCTGTACGACCGCGCCCGAGAGGCCGGCGTAACCTTCGTCGGCTACGACCGGGAGGTTTCACTCGAATCCGGGGACGGGGGTACCACGGTTGTCGCCAGGGACAACGCGGTTGGGAAGGTCCGGGTACCGAGCGATCTCGTCGCCGTGAGCGAGCACGGGTTTCGCGGAACCGAGTACTCGGAGCGTTACGTGAACAATCTGCACTTTGCTCCCGTCGAGACCGCAATACCGGGCATCTATGTCGCCGGGCCGGCATCGGGACAGCGTTATCGCACGCAGGCGGTCGAGGAGGTGCTCGCCGCCGCGTTCGAAGCCGGCCGGCTTCTCGGTTCGGGCTCTCTTGCGGTCGAGCTCCTCGGCCCGCAGGTGGATGAGGACAAATGCGCTACGTGCCTTACCTGTGTGCGTGCATGCCCGCACGAGGCGATGAAAATCGACAACGAGAAGAACATAGCGAAGAACATTCCCGAAGCGTGCCGGCACTGCGGCATCTGTGTGGGAGTATGCCCGGCTCGGGCGCTTTCGCTTCCGGGAGACACCGAGGAGATAGCGTTGTGTCTGCTCCAATAGGCGACAATAGAAAAGAAGCTCCGAAAATCGCGCTTTACGGATGCGAGAACTCTTGCGCATTGGCCGCTCAGGCAATCACCGATTCGGACTTCTGGAGTACGGTCGATTTAATATCGGTTTCGTGCTCGGGTCGAGTCGAATCGACGGTCATGCTCAAGACGCTCGAACGGGGCTACGCAGGAATC
This sequence comes from uncultured Spirochaetales bacterium, assembly GCA_964387575.1. GTDB lineage: Bacteria > Spirochaetota > Spirochaetia > ARS1246 > ARS1246 > CAYLZA01. The sequence goes on from CAYLZA010000168.1 coordinate 4,436, forward strand.
ATCGTCATTGGATGTCCGGAAGACAACTGCAAATACGTGTCGGGAAACAAGCGTGCGGCAAAACGGGTGTCTCGGGTTCGGTCGATGCTTGCCGACGCGGGACTCGATGCAGGGATCGTCGTCATGGGTTATGTATCGTCGGTGGATCCCCACAAAGTAATGAACATCGTCGGCGAGATGCGGCAACGGATTGCCGGGACACCCGCGCGATCAGGGCAAGGAGCGCCATCGTGATAACAGCGGAACAGAAACCTTTTGAAGAGATCCACCGAATGGTGCAGCCGTACCGGAGACTGCTCGTGCTCGGTTGCGGTAGCTGCGTCACCGTCTGTATGGCGGGAGGGGAGAAAGAGGTCTCGTTGCTTGCCTCAACACTCCGTCTCGCGAACCGGGAACGAGACGTAGACATGGAGATCTACGAAGCCACGATAGAACGGCAGTGCGATCGAGAGTTCTTTGATGCCGTCCGCGATCGGATCGCAGAGGTAGATGCGGTGCTCTCGATGGCATGTGGGGTCGGCGTCCAGTTTTGTAGCGAAGTATTCGAGGGAACCCGAGTGCTCCCGGGTCTCAATACGAAGTTCTACGGCGCTACCGTCGAAGAAGGCGTGTGGTCCGAGCGATGTGCCGGGTGCGGGGAGTGTGTACTCGATCGTTTCGGCGGTATCTGCCCGATCGCTCGATGTTCGAAGAGCCTGTTGAACGGACCGTGCGGCGGATCGCAGGACGGGAAGTGTGAGGTGGATCCCGAAAACATCGATTGCGGATGGCAGCTCATCTACGACCGGATGAACGAGCTCGGCCTACTCGACATGCTCGAGGAAAATCAACCGATCAAGGACTGGCGTACCGGTCGCGACGGCGGTCCGGGCAGAATCGTGAAGGAAGATGCAGGTATATGAACGATCTAAAGTCGGGTAGCAATCTCGAACACGTATTCGCGTCGGGTACGTTCGCGGTGACGGCGGAGCTCGGGCCGCCGAAGAGCGTCGAGATAGACGTCATCAAGAAGAAGGCCGGATATCTCAGGGACATGGTTGATGCGGTCAACATCACCGACAACCAGACTGCGATTGTTCGCATGTCGTCGATCGCCGCAGGATACCTCGCCATGGCGGAGGGGCTGGAACCGGTCATTCAGATCACCTGCCGCGACCGAAACCGGATAGCGATCCAGAGCGACGTGATAGGGGCATATGCACTCGGGATGCGGAACATCCTCTGCCTTTCCGGGGACCATCAGAACTTCGGCAACCACGCATCGTGCAAGAACGTCTACGACATGGATTCGATTCAGCTCATCTCGACGCTCAAGACGATGCGCGACGACAAGGTGTTTCTATGTGGAGACGAAATCAAGAACTCGAAGAAAGCACCGGTGGCCGAACCGAAAGTGTACATCGGGGGTGCGGCGAACCCCTTCGGTGACCCGTTTGAGTATCGGGTTATTCGCCTCGCCAAGAAGGTGAACGCCGGGGCCGATTTCGTTCAAACGCAGTGCATCTACGACATGGAGCGATTCGAGAAGTGGATGGAGCTAGTGCGCGAACGGGAATTGCACAAACGCGTGAAAATCATGGCCGGAATCACGCCGTTGAAGTCGGTGGGCATGGCGAAGTACATGCGCGACAGCGTTGCCGGGCTCTCAGTCCCGGACTACTACATCGAGCGGCTCGCAAAGATCGACAAGAGCGACAAGAAGGCAATCGCCGAAGAGGGAATCGCGATCTGCGTCGAGCAGATCCAGCGGTTCATGGAGATAGAGGGTGTGGCGGGCGCTCACATCATGGCGATCGAGTGGGAACGTAGGATCCCCGACATCGTCG
>CAYLZA010000169.1:0-6258 GCA_964387575.1 uncultured Spirochaetales bacterium
TGATCTCCTTTCCCGAGGTCAGCTCGTCGATTCGTTGAGCTTCGAAGGCGAGCTTTTTCATATCGTCGGTCGATGTGCCTGCTTCCATCCGGAACTTGCTTCGAACTTTCCCGTTTATCTGGACCACGACCGTCACTTCCTCGTCCCGCGTTTTCTCTTCGGTGTAGACGGGCCAGCTCGTTTCGCCTGCCGGCGGAGGATTTCCGATTCGTTCCCAGAGCTCTTCCGCGAGATGCGGCGCATACGGTGCGAGGAGCTGGACGAACGGTTCCCAGAGTGATCGATACAACGTGTCGGCTTTGAACAGCTCGTTGATAAAGATCATCATCTGGGCTATTGCCGTATTGAACGCAAGCCGATCGGTATCGTCTCCGACTTTCTTTATCGTCTTGTGAAGGAGCTTGTCGAGATCTTCCGGTGGTGCTTCCTCCGAGAGCTGTTTTTCGGAAAGACGCCACACCCGATCGAGAAACCGATGTATTCCGTTCAGTCCGTTGATCGACCACGGTTTTGCCACCTCGAGCGGCCCCATGAACATTTCATACATTCGCATCGAATCGGCACCGTAGTCGCTAACGATTTCATCCGGGTTGATTACGTTTCCGAGCGACTTGGACATTTTTACACCGCCTTCACCGAGAATCATTCCCTGATTCACGAGACGCATAAACGGCTCGTCGGTATTGACCACGCCGATGTCGTAGAGGACTTTGTGCCAGAAGCGGGAGTAGAGCAGATGGAGAACCGCATGCTCGGCTCCACCGACATAGAGATCCACCGGCATCCAGTATTCGATCTTCTCCTTCGATGCGAGCTCTGAATCATTGTCGGGATCGAGATAGCGAAGATAGTACCAGCATGACCCGGCCCATTGAGGCATCGTGTTCGTCTCGCGACGAGCGGCTCCTCCGCACCGCGGGCAGGTGGTGGTTACCCATTCTTCGATGGCCGCCAGCGGCGATTCACCGGTTCCGGTCGGTTTGTAGCTCTCTACTTCGGGAAGTCTGAGAGGGAGCTCCGATTCGGGGAGCGGTACGGTGCCACAGCTCCGGCAGTGAACCAGTGGAATCGGCTCTCCCCAGTACCGCTGTCTCGAGAAAATCCAGTCTCTGAGCTTATAGTTTACCGCATGCTCGCCTTTCCCCTGTTCTTCGAGCCACTCGACGATCTGTTTCTTGAGCTCTGAAGTCGTGAGCCCGTTGAATTGTCCGGAATTCACTGCGATTCCGTCATCGACGTAGGCTTCCTCGAGCTCGTGGGTCGTCCCGTCGGGTGATACGACCTGGATTATCGGAAGTCCGAATGTTTCGGCGAACTCGAAGTCACGCTCATCGTGTCCGGGAACAGCCATGATCGCTCCGGTACCGTAGGAGATGAGTATATAGTCCGATATCCAGATCGGTATTTCCTCGTCGTTTACCGGATTTACCGCATAGGAGCCGGTAAAAACCCCGGTTTTTTCCTTTGCGAGATCGGTTCGTTCGAGATCCGACTTCTGGACCGCTTTGTCCACATACGCTTCGACATCCGCCCGTTTTTCATCGGTGGTAATGGTGTTCACCAACGGATGCTCGGGCGCAAGAACCATATAGGTGGCACCGAAGAGCGTATCCGGTCGCGTCGTATATACATCTATCTCACCGTCTCCGTGTGCCGTCGGGAAACGGACATTCGCACCTTCGCTCCGGCCGATCCAGTTACGCTGCATCGATTTTATCGCTTCCGGCCAGTCCAGAGAATCGAGCCCGTCGAGCAGACGATCGGCATATGCGGTTATTTTGAGCATCCATTGTCTGAGCGGTTTTCTCTCGACCGGGTGATTTCCGCGTTCCGAGCGAAGCCCGTCGGAAGTCGTAACAACCTCTTCGTTTGCCAGTACGGTGCCGAGTGCTTCGCAGAACCACACCGGGACTTCCTCCTCGTAGGCGAGCCCGGACTCGAAGAGCTTGAGAAAGATCCACTGAGTCCACCGATAATACTCGGCGGTGTGCGTCGAGACTTCCCTGCTCCAATCGTATGAGAAACCGAGTGATCGGATCTGCTTTCTGAACTGTTCTATGTTGTTTTCAGTGGTGGTTTTCGGATGCGTACCGGTCTCGATCGCGTAGGTTTCGGCCGGTAATCCGAACGAATCGAATCCCATCGGGTGCAGCACGTGATATCCGTTCATTCGTAGATATCGGCAGTAAATGTCGGTTGCCGTGTACCCCTCCGGGTGACCGACGTGTAGACCGGCTGCCGAAGGATACGGAAACATATCGAGCACGTATCGTCGTTTTTCCTTCGGAACCGATTGATCTTCGCGAACCTCGTAGGATTGGTTGCGTTCCCAATACTCCTGCCATTTTTTTTCGATCTCGGTAAACGGATATGTAGCCATAGCCGCATACTAATGAGCAGTTCCTGTACCGTCAATGCGATTTTTTCCCGATAGAGACGGATATCCGGCAGCTCCGGCATATTATCTCCGGCTGGGCTCCACCGAATCTCCGTTTTTCCCGTGAGCACTTTCGGTGGGAATTCGGCCGACTTCTATTCGCGAAATATGACGAGCGTCACCTTCGATAACGGTAAACGTATATCCGCTTTCGCGATATTCCGCGCCTTTTTTGGGTATAACCCCGAGTCGCTCGCAGACGTATCCGCCGATCGTGCTGTTGACGGTTTTCCCGAGCATAATACCGAGCTCATGACAGAGATCCTCGATATCGGTCTCGGCGTCCACGAGATAGTGTCCGGGCCCCGTCGGTTGTATTTCGTCGTCGCGGGCGCCTTCCTCCGGGGTGTAGTGCACCACGTCGGCTACGATTTGATTCGGGGTTATCATACCGGAGATGGCGCCGTATTCGTCTACGAGAAACACGACCTCGAGCGATTGAAGGTTCATAGCGAGGAGCAGATCCGGAATGCGACGTGTTTCGGGGAAGTAGGTGGCGCTTCGCAGAACGTCGTGAATCGATTTTGTGTCGGTCGTAATAAGATCGTTCGTGTCGATATAGCCGATCATATTGTCGGTTCTGTGCTCGGATACCGGCAGAAACCGGACCCCGCTATCTATGGAAGTGGTAACCGCATCCTCGAGCGATTGAGAAATGGTGAGTACCGGCAATTTGTGAAACGGGATCATCACCTCCCGTGCGAGCTGATCCCGGAAGTGAAGTATATCTTCGATAATGCGCTGATCTTCTTCCGGCAATCCTGCTTCTTTGCCCGATATATTGACGAGAAATCGAAGATCACGTTTGGTTTTGAGCTCTTCCCGGGTAGCTTTGTGTTTTCCCGTAAACACCAGTACCGCCTTGACCAGAGAGTTGAGCACGACGTATATCGGCAGAAAGAGAACGTAGAATGCCACGAGCAGCGGTGACAATCGAACAGCAACCGTGTCGGCATGCCGGTTGAGAAACGATTTCGGGATAAAATCGTCGAATATGAGAAAAACAAATGTCATCGCAACGATGGCGATCCACGTATAGTGCTCGAGCCCGAGTCGCTCGAAGTGATTGGTGACGATTACCGCAGCGGTGACGTTGGCAATATTGTGACCAATCAACGTCGTGCCGAGAAGCCGCTCCGGCTTCGCAAGCAGGAACTCCGTCGAACGTGCGTGGAGTACTCCCTTGCCTGCCTGTTCCTGGCTCAGGTTTCGATTACATGCGATCAATCCGGTTTCCATCCCCGCGAAAAAACCGGCAAAGACAAGACAAACGATTACTTCTACGAGAATCATGATATTCTGCGCGCCTCGACTTCCAATACGCGTTTACGCGAAACCGATTTGACGACGAATACGAATCCGTCGAGCCGTACCTGCGCGCCGATAGCCGGTATCTCCTCGAGCTTTTCCGTTACAAAACCCGAAATCGTGCGATTGTCCGACTCGACAGGAATCCCGAGAACTTCCTCGACTCGCTGGATCTCGAAATGACCGGGGAATCGATAGAGATCTTCACCGAGCTTGGTATATTCGTCCTTGTTCGGGTAAAAAAAGTAGAGAACATCCGCCACGAGTTGATGAAACGTGACGATTCCGGCAGTACCACCGTATTCGTCGACGACCAACGCCATCTCGCAGTTGAGCTTCATCATCTCCCGAAGCAGCTCGGTCACGTTTTTTGATTCCGGAACCGGATGAATGGGCCGAACCAACGGCGATATAGTCTTTGCGCGCGTGATTCCGTGGCGGTACGGCAGGAGATCCCGCACCTGAATATATCCGATGATTTTGTCGATGTTGTCTTTGTAGACGGCGATCAACTGATCGTGCCGATTTTTGTTTACATAGCTCAGAAGCCTGCTGGTCGTGATCTTCGCTTCCACTGCATGAAGCGACGCACGCGGTATCATCAGATTTTCCGCGGTCTTTTCGCGGAAGTCCAGGAACGATTCGAGTACTCGGAGCTCCGAGTACTGGATGATGCCCTTTTGGACACCGATTTGTGCAGTCGAGCTGATGAGATTTCGGACTTCCGGGCTTCCTCCCTTCATACGTCCCGAGAGATAATCGACGATACCCCGTTCTATTCGACGAAGTACGACACGGATCGGTGTTATACCCGTATGAATCCCCTGCAATATCCCCGAGGTGCTTCTGAAAAACGGCAGGGAATGACGGATTGCGAGGTTTTTCGGGGTCATTTCACCGAATATCAAAAGCAGGATCGTTCCGATGAGAATCGAATAGAGCCAGGAATACTCGGACAGGATCAATCGACCGATGACGACATCCATCAGCGACGCAAAGAACAGATTAACCACCATATTTCCCGTCAATATCGTTACGAGTATCTCAGCGGGTGATCTTATTGCACCGGCGATAAAACGACGCCGTCTTCCGTGAACTTCCTTGAGCAGCTTGTCTTTCTCGAAATGATTGAGCGAAAAAAACGCTGTTTCGGAGCCGGAAAATAGCGCGGAAAAGAGCAGAAGCACGACGAGTATCGAAAGCTGTATCGTCATGTCCCGGGAACTCTAAACGAGGTAGTGGCAGGATCGTCTTCGTCCATACACCGGAGAAGAGTATAGCCCCCGGCTCATTGTTGTGCAATCACCAAAATTGTATCGAATTCAACGATGGAGAATGGGGACGCTAACGCCCGTTCTGCCCGTTCTTGAAATCACCCCCATTGTATCGTTGCCGCGTTTCCTGCGGCTTAGTATATTTGCTTTCGGAAATCAGAACACATAAGAGGAACAATCTCGATAAGGAGTCTCAGACGATGGCAAAGCATCAATTTCAGACCGAGGTCAGTCAACTCTTGGACCTCATCATTCATTCGCTCTATTCGCATCGGGAAATTTTTCTGCGGGAGCTTATATCGAACGCTTCGGATGCACTCGATAAGCTGAAATACCGCACGCTCACGGACGATGAATTCAAGGATCTCGATTTTTCACCGAGGATCGATATTTCATTTGATGAAGAGGACAAAAAGACGATAACCGTAGCCGACAACGGCATCGGAATGAATCTCGATGATCTTGTCGAGCAGCTCGGAACGATCGCCAAATCAGGTACCAAGTCGTTTCTGTCGCAGTTGAGCGGCGACGCAAAGAAGGACGCTAATCTGATCGGGCAATTCGGTGTCGGTTTTTATTCCTCGTTCATGATCGCCGACGAAGTCGAAGTATTGTCGCGAAAAGCAGGCGAGGAAACCGCCTATCTGTGGAAAAGCGACGGGAAAGGCGGCTTCGATACGGAGGAAGCGACGCGTGATTCCTACGGAACTACGGTAACGCTTCATCTCAGCGACGAAGGAAAAGAGTTTGCAAGTCGGTGGCGGATCGAGGATATCGTAAAAAAATATTCGGATCATATTCCGTTTCCGATTTACCTCAGCTATACCGAAACGAAGACCGAGGGTGAAGGCGACAAAAAGGAAACGAAAAAGGAACCTAAAGTAGAGCAAATCAATGCGGCTTCGGCGCTCTGGCGACGACCGAAAAACGAGTTGACCGATGAAGATTATAGCGAGTTTTACAAGACATTGGCGCACGATTCGGAGGACCCGCTGCTCTATCTCCACACAAAGGCGGAAGGCACCCTCGAGTACACGACGCTCTTTTTCGTACCCAAAACCGCACCGTTCGATCTGTATCAGGCCGACTTTCGGCCGGGTGTCAAGCTCTACGTAAAACGGGTTTTTATTACCGACGATGAAAAAGAGCTCATGCCGGTATATCTTCGGTTCCTTCGGGGAGTCATCGATTCCGAGGATTTGCCGCTCGACGTCTCTCGCGAGATGCTTCAGCAGAATC
>CAYLZA010000170.1:0-6253 GCA_964387575.1 uncultured Spirochaetales bacterium
GCGTTTCAATCTGAACAACTATAACGATTGAATGGGTACGATAATAATCTCGGCCGCATAAATCGATAACCCGTCTACCACCGTACGATCGTGAGCCATGCGGCGGGAAAGCAAGTGCGTTCACTATTCCACGGGCCTGATCCAAGCCGTTCACCATCGGTACAAGTACGGCGGACGGCGCCAGGTCGGCAACTGAGCAAAGGATACCCGGATTCGAATCTCTGACCCGAACCATTGAATCGACCCCAATTACGGAGCACGCTCTCACTGCATTAATCGTAGCTGAATAATCGATCTGGCCGTGCTGTCCGTCAATCCATACGAAGTCCCATTCCGAGCCTAATCCCTCGATAAGCCCACCGCATGGATATGTGTTGGTAGCACCAAATGCTATTTCACCGGCGTCGATTTTTTCTTTTAATCTCTGAGTCACAATAAATGACAGTTTATCAGACATTCTGTTAATAGACAACCGGCCGATGTGCTCAGCGTCGGCGAGAATCCTTTATCAGAATTCAATCAATTCGCCTCGGTACTCCTGAACTCTCCTTGCATTCCAAAAGACAATGCGGTAGATTCTTCAGTGCCGGTAATTGAATGAATATTCATTCAATTAAAAACGCGACAGACATATACGGATAGCGATGGTCATCAGTTGCCGGAAGGCGGTATGGGCGACTTCGCGCCGTATGACTCGGTAGTGCGGGACGGCGTGAACGCCGCGTGCTCGACGGTCGGTAATAAAGGAGAGACGTGTGGCCCGTAAGCTGGACGGAGAAAAACGGAAACGCATCATAGAGACCGCTCGAAATACCTTTGGTGAGCATGGGTTTCAGCGATCGACGATAAAACAAATCGCGGAAGGAGCCGGGCTGGCCCCGGGGACACTCTACACCTACTTCAGTAACAAAGAAGAGCTTTTTTCCGAAGTGGTCGAAGACATCTGGCAGGTTTTTATGTCGGGCATGGAAAACATTTCCTTGAGCGAAGCGCCGTTTTCAGACAAAACCTCGCAGTTTCTCGATTTCGGTTTTGATCAGCTACGAAAGGTTCACCCGCTGATGCGGGGCATGTTCTCCGATGCAAATAAGCGGGAAATGCTTATAGAACGGGTCGAGGAGGTCTGTACGCTCATCGAGAAGTTTTTCGAGGATGCGCGGATAGCCGGTGCGTTGTTCGGGGATACGGAAAATCGAGAGCTCAGACGTTTCAACATACGCGTCATCGTCTCAGGTGTTATGTTCCGTGCGGCGCTCGTGCCGCCTGAGGAGCTCGATGATGAGATCGAGGGCATACGGCGCGGAATTGAGCTTGGTATCAACGAACGATCACGGTTGGGAGCAGGCGGGTGAAAAAGCGTGCGCTCATAATTGGTATCCCCCTACTCCTTTTTGCAGGACTCATTTTGTTCAGCGTAGTCCGGCGTGTCATCGGTGGGCGCGATAATACGGCGACCGTCGAAGGAGTCGCGGTTGCGGTAGCCCGGCCCGAACGGCGTCGAATAGAGGAAATCCTGCGATACCCCGGCACCTTGAAACCTCGTCAGACGGTGATGATTGCACCGAAAGTGGGGGGGCGGGTGGAAAAGCTCTACGTGAAGAAAGGCGACCGCGTGCGCCCGGATCAACTGCTTGCCGAGATAGACAACGAATCGATGCGGATACAGGCTGAACAGGCCTACGCGGCATGGCAGGCTGCCGAAGCACAGGTCAGGGCGGCACAACGAGGTCCGAGAAAGGAAGAGCTCGAAAACGCCCGTGCTTCATTCGAGCAGGCGGAGCAGGATCTCGAGCTGGCAAAGACGAATTTCGAACGTTCGAAACGTCTCTACGAAGCGGGAACGATAGCAAAAGCGAAATTCGAAGAGGCCGAAAGCACGTATCGTTCGGCACAGACCCAGCTCGAAAACGCACGCCGTTCTTTGAAGATGATGGAGGAAGGGGCATCGGACGAGGAGCTCGATGCGGTACGCTCGAATGCGGAGGCGCTGAAAGCTCAATACGATCTTGCATCGCTTCAGCTCGACAATACCGAGGTACGCTCTTCGGTATACGGAAGAGTAGTATCGGTTCAGGTAGACGAGGGGAATCTCGTTTCCACAGGAACACCGCTGGTGGCACTCGTAAGTGAAAACCCGATCAACGCAGTTATCGACGTACCGGAAAAGCACTACTCCCGATTTACCGAACGTGATCGAACAATCGATGTACGGGTATTTCCCGTTGCGTTTCCCGATTCGGACGGATTTCAAGGGGTGGTCAATTCGGTCGCTACGGTAATCGATACCCAGAGCAGAACGTTCGAGGTGGAAGCATCCATCGATAATCCCGGCGGTGATCTCAAGCCCGGTATGTACGTTAACACCGAGATCGTTATCGACAGACACGACGATGCAATCGTGATTCCTGAAAACGCGGTTGTTCGTCGCGACGACCGATCGGTTGTGTACGCCGTATCGGAAGGTGATTCCTATCACGCAAAAGAGAAATCGATCGAGACGGGAATACGAAGCGACGGATTCGTCGAAATCGTCTCGGGTATATCGGCCGGCGATGAAATCGTTATCGAAGGTAATGCCTTTCTCGAAGACGACCAACTGTTGAGAATCATCGAAAACGAATGAAAGTCGCCGAAATTTCAATCAAACATCCGATTACGACGCTCATGCTTTTCTCCGCGCTCTTCCTTCTCGGATTCGTTTCGCTGAATCAGCTTGCCCTCGATCTGTTCCCGGATGTTTCAATGCCTACCGCCGCGATCTATACGCCCTATCCCGGCGTCGGTCCGTTCGAGGTTGAATCGGGCCTTACCAAACCGATCGAAGAGGCCGTTTCATCGGTGAACGGTATTCAATCCATATCGTCCACATCGGCGGAAGGCGTCTCGATGATCACGGCAAACTTCGATTGGTCGAAAGATATGGATGTGGTCGTATCGGAGCTTCGCGAGGCGTTGAATCAGATAGAGGAGAATCTCCCGGAGGGCGCAGAACGGTCGGGGATTTTTAAGTTCAATCCGCAATTGCTCCCCTCGCTGGTGTTCAACGTCTATACCGAAACAAAAGGAATCGATACCAGAACGCTGACGCAAAAGGAGATCATTCCGGCGATAGAAAAGGTCGAAGGAGTAGCCCGTGCAGAGGTGTTCGGTGGAGCGATAAAAGCCGTCGTCTGCCGGCTCAATCTCGATGAAATCGGAAAGATGAATATCCCGATAGCCCGGATTCTCGAAGCGTTTCGCGGAGAAAACATCGATCTTCCCGGCGGTGCAGTGACCGTAAACGACCGGTATCTCATCATTCGTACGATCGGAGAGTTCGATTCGGTCGAGGACATCGGGTACGTGTTGATCGGTTACCGAAACAACGTTCCGATTTTTCTCCGTGATGTTGCGGAGATTGGAATCGATACGCTCAGACAGGAGGAATTCGTTCGCGCAAGCGGTTCGGACGGGGTAACGGTCGCGGTACGAAGACAGACCGGACGAAACACGGTAACCGTAAACGATGCGGTAAAAAACGCCCTGACCGATCTGATGAAGGTGCTTCCTCCGTCGATACGGATTCAAATTATAAATGATCAGTCGAAGTCGGTACGGGATTCGATAGGAGGCGTGGCAAATGCCGCATGGCAGGGGGGACTTCTCGCGATTATCGTATTGCTCTTCTTCCTCAGAAATATCCGATCCACATTGATCGTTACGACGGTTATCCCGGTGGCGGTAATCGCCACGTTTTCACTGATGGACTTCGGCGGATTGACGATGAATATGGTCTCTCTTATGGGAATAACCCTCGGTGTCGGTATGTTCGTGGACAACTCGATCGTCGTGCTCGAATCGGCGTACCGGAAACAGCTCTCGGGAATGACGCCCGAGGATGCGGCGCGGGAGGGAACCGCCGAAGTCGGCCGACCGATCATCGCATCGACTCTTACGACGATTGCCGTTTTCGTTCCGATGCTCTTCGTCGAAGGCATAGCCGGATTAATTTTCGATGATCTTTCGTTGACGATCTGTTTTGCGCTCCTCGTTTCACTCGGTGTAGCCCTCACGCTGATACCGCTTTTGAGTGCAAAGGTGTTGAAGCTCGAAGACGTAAAGGTTCACAGACCGGAGGGTGTGGATCCGGAGCACTATGAGCTTTCGCTCGCGGACATAGAAGTCCGCACCGGGAATCGATACATCGATCGAGTATCGCAACGCATACAGCTCGGGTTACAGCGGCTCGATTCGGCGTATGAACGGATCGTTCGATGGGCGCTCGAACACTCGCTCTCGGTCGTAGCAAGTGCGATATTGCTTTTTGTATTGAGCATCGGATCGATTCTGTTGCTCGGTATGGAATTTCTTCCTGAAACCGACGAAGGGCAATTCGATATCTACATAGAAACAAAAGTCGGCTCCTCATTCGAACGGACCACTCGAAAAGTCGCCGAAATGGAAAACATAATCGGTGAAATAACCGGCGACACTCTCGATTCGATTACCTCCGAAATCGGACGTGGTGGAAACGCGATAAGCGCCGCAAGCGTCGGTAGCAATCTGGCGACGATCGGTGTCAATCTCGTCGACAAATCGCAGCGCAGGGATTCGATATGGGAGATCATGAATCAGCTCGACGAGGCGTTTCAGAACAGGGTGATGGACATCAGCTTTACGATGAACGTCACCGGTATCGCGTCATTGGCAACGTCGGCCTCAGGGGAGACGAGCCCGATTGTCGTCGAGCTCTCCGGAGAAGACCTCGATGAACTGTATACACATGCTCAAAAGGTGGAAAACGCGGTCGGCGCAATCGACGGCGTAAGAAACGTCCAGATTTCACATAAAACCGGCAAACCGGAGCTTCAGTTCCGGGTAAATCGGAGAGAGGCACTATCGCTCGGATTGAGCCCGTATGAGATCGCAGCCACCGTACGCGCCGCTTACAAGGGCGTGACGGTTACCCGTTATTCGGAAGGTGATTCCAACTACGATGTAGTCGTACAACTGCGCGAAGAAGACCGTTCTCCCGAGCGGTTTTCGAGCCTCTTCTTCATAAATCAACGGGGGACGAAAATACCGCTCGAGAATCTCGTCGAGATAGAGGAAGGAACCGGACCGCTTTCGATCGAACGGATGGACCGATCCAGAATCATGAAGGTAACCGCCGCGTTGACCGGGGAACGGGCGCTCAACAGAGTCTCCGCCGATGTGGAAGCGCAAATAAACGCACTTGGTCCCGCTCCGGTCGGGATAGATCGGGAGATAACCGGATCGAGCCGGGAAATGAGTGAATCGTTCGCTGATCTTTTCATCGCGCTCATGGCGGCGGTTGCGCTGGTATATATGGTCATGGCTTCTCAGTTCGAATCACTACTCCATCCGTTTATCGTTATGTTTTCGGTGCCGTTCGCGGTAATCGGTCTGGTTGCGGCAATGCTCGTGACCAATACGACATTCAGTCTTCTCGCATTCGTCGGCGGTATTCTTCTCGTCGGTATCGTCGTCAACAATGCTATTGTTCTCATAGACTATATTAACAAGCTCCGCGCGCGTGGCCTTGAGCTCAAAAATGCCGTCATTCAGGCGGGAAAGACGAGGCTCAAACCAATCCTCATGACCACCCTTACCACGATTTTCGGAATGCTTCCGATGTCGCTGGGAATCGGCTCGGGCTCCGAGATTCGCGCGCCGATGGGACGCGCAGTCGTGGGAGGACTCACGACGTCGACGCTCGTTACACTCGTGCTGATTCCGGTGCTCTATCATCTTATTGAATCAAAACTTCGGAGAAGGAACAATGAACCGAACGTTGAGCTGCAACCGAGCTCGTAACCACTGCAACCGCCGCGACGGCCGTCGTAACCGCGTATTTCGTGTTATCGGGCTATTCGTTTTCGCCGCCGTCGTCGTGACGATCACCGGATGCGGTCGATACTTTACGGCCGAAATAGCAGGTTATGTAAAAGATTCCGAAAACGACGCAGGAATCGACGGCGCGGTTATCCGCATGTACAACGTGGAGCCCGATTCGCCGGATGCGGAAAACTTCATCGTGGAAACTGCGTCGGTTACGAGTAACGGGAATCCCGGCTACTTCAGTCACACTATCATCTGGCAGAAGCTCTTCTCCGAGTTCGGCGCGGAAGGGGACTCGAGCTCGATTTGGCTCGGGATAGAGCACGAGGATTATGTTTCAACGGTCGCCCACGTCCGCGGCATCCTCTCGAATACGCTGAATTTCGTACCCGATGTCCTTCTCGATCGGGCA
>CAYLZA010000171.1:0-6242 GCA_964387575.1 uncultured Spirochaetales bacterium
TTTCCGTTTGCGGCTGTGCCTTTCATGGTTTGTCCGGTTCTCCGCGGCTTCAGCAAATCCGGTCACTTCAAAGTGGCCTGGTGAGCCCGTCTATTTGGTCGGCCGGGACAATCCCTACAACGGCATATTTCCGTGCAGCTTAGCGACCCGTTCGATCGGTCGTTTCTTCGAGAAAATCTTCAGACTTTCAAAGATACGAATTCGCGTATTTTCGGGGGCTATTATTTCGTCGATATATCCCTGTTTGGCCGCGAGATGCGGATTGAGATACTCCTGGTTGTATTCTTCGATTTTATCGCTCCGAGCCTGTTTCGGATCAGATGCAGCCGATATTTCCTTTCTGTAGAGCACATCGACGGCGCCTTCCGCTCCCATAACGGCGATCTGCGCATTCGGCCACGCGTATACCTGATCCGCGCCGAGATGTTTGCTGCACATCGCAATATAGGCGCCTCCGAACGCCTTGCGGAGAATAATCGTAATTTTGGGTACGCTCGCTTCAGAATAGGCGTAGAGGATCTTTGCCCCGTGGCGGATGATACCCTTGGTTTCCTGATCGAGCCCGGGCATATATCCCGGTACGTCGACCAAAGTTACCAGCGGAATCCTGTACGAATCGCAGTAGCGGATAAAACGGGCGGTCTTGTCGCTTGCATCACAATCGATCACCCCACTCATTACCTTCGGTTGGTTTGCTATAAGTCCGACGACTACGTTCGAAATCTTTGCGAATCCGACGACCATATTCGGCGCATGCTCGGCCATTACCTCGAGAAAAGAGTTGCGATCGACGAGATGATTGATCATATTCTTGACGTCGTATGCCGCCTTCGGTTGGTCCGGAAGCAGCTTTGCCACCCGGGACTGATTCTTACGGACGTAACTCCAGGTAATCTCCTTTGCCGGTTCGACCGCGCTGTGCGGAACCATCGACAAAAGTCGCTGTACCTGATGATAACAAGCGACCTCCGATTCCGCCCGGAAATGCGCTACACCGCTTTTTGCGGAGTGCATTTTTGCACCTCCGAGCTGTTCGGCGGTGACGTCCTCGAAAAGCGCCTGTTTTACCACTTTCGGCCCGGTGACGAACATGTTGCTGACTTCGTCTATCACAAATACGAAATCGGTCAATCCCGGAGAATACACCGCGCCCCCCGCGCAGGGACCCGCAATGATCGATATTTGCGGGACATATCCCGATGCCATCGTGTTGCTGTAAAAAATGCGCCCGTATCCGGCAAGAGACTGAACGCCCTCCTGGATTCGGGCTCCGCCTGAGTCGTTGATGCCGATAACCGGGCACCCTATCTTGATGGCGTTCTGGATGATGCCGGCGATTTTTTCGCCGTGCATTCGTCCGAGTGAACCGCCGATGATGGTAAAGTCCTGAGAATAGATCGCGACGGTTTTTCCGTTGATCTTACCGAAACCGGTGATTACGCCGTCATAAGGCGCCGGTTTTTTGTCCATCCCGAATTGCCGGCAGTCGTGTGTAATTTCGGTACCTACCTCGTAGAAGCTGTTTTTGTCTACAAGGATCTCAATGCGCTCTATCGCGTGAAGCTTACCTTTTTTGTGCTGCTTCTCGAGGTCGTATCTGTCTTTCTTCATTCTCATGCCTCCTCTCTGGAGTGAGCCCACATTGTAACAAAAAAACGATTTGTGTCACCCTGACCTGACCACTCAATCGCGAAAAGACCGCAGCTTAGTGTGTCTACCGCGGAACGGTGAGTTACCGATCGACGCAGTGCGAGTATAGACGCCGAGCAGATTGTGTGGTCAGGTCAGGGTGACATGATCCGGCATGGTCGTTATACTCACCATTCCAAAACAACCGATGGAGAACGACTGAAAAAAGGAGCGGTGAAATGAGTACGATTTATCTCTTCCCGGGACAGGGATCACAAAGTGTCGGTATGGGAGAAGAAGTTTTCGACGAATACTCGGATCTCGTGTCAAAGGCGGACGAAATACTTGGTTATTCGATTCGTACGTTATGTCTCGAAGACCCTGACTCGCAGCTCAACCTCACGCACTATACGCAGCCGGCACTCTATACGGTGGAGGCGCTTACCTGGCTGTCAAAATCGCAAAAAACGCCGGATTATCTTGCAGGTCACAGCCTCGGAGAATATGCGGCGCTTTTCGCGGCGGGTGCATTCGACTTCGAAACGGGGCTTCGGCTCGTGCAAAAACGTGGAGAGCTGATGGGCAAAGCCGAAGGCGGCGGGATGGCCGCGGTTATCGGGCTCGACGGGGATGCGGTGCGAAAAATCCTCGATTCGTCGAGCGCCGAAAAGGTCGATGTAGCCAATTTCAACTCACCGTCTCAGGCTATCCTGTCGGGTCCGAAGGAAGAGCTCGATTCACTCAAGAGTACCTTTGAGGAAGGCGGCGCCAGACGATATATACCGCTGAAGGTCAGTGCTGCATTCCACTCGCGTTACATGGAAGATGCCGGGAAAGATTTTGCGGTATTTCTCGACGATATCGATTTCGGCGAATTGAACGTTCCGGTAATATCGAACGTAACCGCCAAACCGTACGGAGACGGTGAGATACGTGATAATCTTGCACGGCAGATCACGAGCCCGGTCCGGTGGCAGGAGAGTATCGACTATATTCTCGATAACGCCGATGACCCGCAATTCGAAGAGCTCGGTCCGGGGAACGTGCTGACCAAGCTCGTACAGCAGATCCTGAAAGCGAGATAGCGCCGGCGTTTGGTCGCTACATGAAACGCAGACCGCGCTGGTTTTTGAGGCTCCGATCGCGGGATGGGCGATACGGTTTGTCCGGTAATCCTTCGAGCTGCCGGCCGGTAACCCATTCGGTATCCTCTCCGTAGAGATTCTCGACGAGAATCGACTCGAGCTCGTTTCTCACCGGTTCGAGCTCGGGTTCCCCGGCGAGATTGTGTTGCTCGAACGGATCGTCCGCAATATCGAAGAGCTGGCTCCGGTTTCCCACGGGATAGTAAATCAGTTTGTGACTCCCTTTCCTGATCATCCTCATTGCTTTTTCGCCTTCGTTGATTTCTCCGTAGAGGTAATCCCGTTTAACAGATCCTGCAAGAGAAAGCCGGTCCACATGAGACGGGATTTCGATTCCGGCCAGATCGAGTAGGGTTGGATAAATATCGGCGAAATCGGCTATTCGATTGTCTTCGGAACCCGGTTCGAGCCGCGAATCTCCCGTTGGAGGTACGACGATCAACGGGATTTTTGCAGACATTTCGTAAAAAGGCGTCATACACCAGAGACCGTGCTCTCCCGCCATATGGCCGTGATCACTCGTGTAGACGATGATGGTGTTGTCGAGAAGACCGGCTTCACGCAGATATCCGATAGCGACCCGAATCTGGTGATCGATATGGGTGATCATCGCGTAGTACGCCCGTCGCGCCAGCTCGATTTCGTGCGGTTTACCTCGGACTAACGTACCGGTATCAGGATTACTCAGATTCTGTATGTGATACGGAAGCTTTTCGAAGGATTCCGCCCAGTCGCCGACGACCGGATCGTTTATCGGCAGATCGCGATAGAGATCCATGTAGGCCCCGAGCGGCGTCAGCGGCGGATGCGGTGCGGAAAACGAAAGGTACCAGAATGAAGGGCGTGACGGATCTCTCCGGCGGATAGTCTTACACATTTCGGTTGCCGCCCAGTTTATCGGGTGACACCGTTCGGGAAGATGCCAGGGGCGGGTAACCCATTCGTTCTGCGTCATTCCACCGGCGTATTCCATACCCCCGTAGCCCTGTTCCGCAAGAAAAAGCTCCCAATCATCGGCAACACCGTCGGGAATGTCCTTGAACTGATGCCTTCCCTGTTCCTCGAGAAGCACATCGTCGAACCCGATACGATCGCGCTGAGGTGAGACGTGAAGCTTTCCCACCCCATACGCCTGATAACCGGCGTTTCGGAACGCTTGCGCAAGCGAAGGGACTTCCGGAAGCCGGACCCCCTCACGATACATTCTCAATTCAGCCGCTTTCGGGCTCATCCCGGTCATTAGAGAACGTCGTGCCGGTATACATGCGGGGCACGCCGAATAGGCATTCGTGTATCTAACTCCCCAGCGCGCGAACTGATCAATGGTCGGGGTCATAAGCACCGGATGACCGGCCGCTCCCGTGAGAAGTCCGCTCTGATGGTCGGTGCATATCAGAAGAACATTGGGTGATGTTTTTTCACTCATGGTAACCTCCATAGTTATCCAATGCGCAACAGCCCGCGTGTGCCGCCTCGCTTCGTGCTCCGTCGCAGTCCGGAGGTGGAGCACCGGGCTCGAAACTAAAAAAAGCGGGCCGCTCCTGCAGCCCGCTTCGTATTCTACACCGAATCGATAGGGATTACACTCCCTTGAACTCTCCGGGCTTGATCTTGTCTCCGTATTTAGCCTTCGCAGCTTCGATGCTCTTGATTTCTTCCTGCCAGCGCTCGAACGCGTAGTCCGGAGTGGTCGGATCCATCTTCTTGTACCACTCGATGACCCGATTGAGCTTGGCGATCCACGCGTCGCACCGGAACGAGAACAGATACGTGTAGTCTTCCTTACTGAAGTCTTCGTCTATCAGCTCCTTGAACAGCGGCACCAGATCCTCGTAGACCGGTATATATCCGGTGGGTGTTTCGTAGGCGTCGAAATCTCCGTTGATCCGGCCCTCCGCCCAGTGGAGCCATACTTTTTTTGCAAGCTTGCTCGTGACGATTTTTCCGTCTTCGCCTACCATGAAGTAGTTCGTCGAGAAGATCTTCGGTTCCGATTTCATTCCATCTACGAATTTCATGTTGTTGTCGAGGTACTCGCCAAGCGGATAGGATACGAAGTCGAGATTTGCCATCGGATCGATTCTTCTGACTCCTTCCTTCCCGAGCGTCGCCGACGTTGTTTCCGACTCGAGCGTCGCCGCCTTGAGAAGGATGCCTTCCTTGTATGATCTGGATTCCTCCACCGGGACGGTGGTATCGCTGTCGCGTCCACCGTACAGAAGTCCGTCGACCCGGACGCCTCGCTTGTCGTCGAATCCTTCACGATCGAAGTTCGGCAGATAATCCAGCCGCATCGTATAGCGGGAGTTCGGGTGGGCAAGACCGATTTCCTTCCCTTCCGAGTCCTTTTTACCCTCGTACCAGCCGGGTCCCGAGTGGTTTTCGCCTTCCTTCGGGGTTTCGATTCCCATACCGAGCCAGTAGGGATTGTTGTCGGGGCCGACGAGAACGTTCGAGAAAATCATTTCCTGCGACTTTTGAAGGTTTTCATAAATCACCGGATCGTCTTTCTCGTTTACATCGCGAATAATACCGAATATTCCCTGCTCCACATTGACGGCTCTGAACTCATCGTCGATGTTGCGGAAATAAGCGATATCGTCACCGACGACTTTTTCGCCCGGTATCATCGCGGTAGAGGTCTTTCCGCAGGCAGACGGATACGCACCACAGAAATAGGTTTTTCGATTCTTTTTCTCGTTTACCGCCGCCATGACGAACATGTGCTCACAGAGCCACCCCTGCTGCCCGGACTGATTTATCGCAAGCCGCATGGAGTGTTTTTTCAAGCCAACCGAGTTTCCCGCGTACTGGGCGTTCATCGAATACACGATATTGTTCTGTGTATCCATGTAGATTCTTCTCTTGTCGATATTGACCGAGCATCCTCTCTCGTCGAGCTCTCCGGCGGAGTGGATAAAACGATAAAAATCGTCTTTGTCCTTCATCTGTTTGAAGTGCGCATACGCCTTTCGATAGAGGATCTGCTCCGAGTGCGCGACATACCAGGAATCGGTGAACTGAACGCAGGGGCGTGTGAACTCGCTGAACGCGGGACCTTCGCAGTAGATTTTTACCACCGTGTCCTTGCCTTCCATGTTGTTCTTTGCAATGTCGAGTATCTCTTTGTGTCCCTCTTCGTACTCGACGCTGTTAAGCGTTTGCATGCGATCGAGGTTTTCCTTGTACACGAGATATCGTGTGTTCGTCCGATCGCGAGCCTGATCC
Organism: uncultured Spirochaetales bacterium; assembly: GCA_964387575.1. Taxonomy (GTDB): domain Bacteria; phylum Spirochaetota; class Spirochaetia; order ARS1246; family ARS1246; genus CAYLZA01. The sequence continues at coordinate 6,003 of CAYLZA010000171.1, forward strand.
TTGTATCCATCGTAATGGATCGTCTGCCCTTCCTTCGCGAGCTTTCGTTCCTCGCCCTTTTCAATGGCCATGTTTCTCACGTACTCTTCGTCTTCCACGCTGTCGTCGCACATATAGATGCTCTTCGGGTTGCAGTGTTGTGCATAAAACCCGACGAAGTCGTAGAGCTTCTTGTTTTCGAGGTCGGCGAGCTTTTTGTAGCTCGCTTCGCTCATCTTTTCTTTCAATACGTCGTCGTAC
>CAYLZA010000172.1:0-6191 GCA_964387575.1 uncultured Spirochaetales bacterium
ACCTTCTGAGCTATCGAGCTCGTCGGCGAAACTCTGTACCGCCGGATCGAAGCTGAAGCGTCTCATATATTCTTCGGGAGTCATGACCGGATCAAATGATTCACGATACAGATCGTGAAATAAAACGGCGTATCCGGTCTCCTCGAGTATGTTCCGTACGGCTCCCGCGATCGATGCGGTAAGGCTTTTTGGATTTGGATGACAGAGCAGAAAAACTACCGAATTCATACAGTTACTATAGCATTTCGATTGACCTGCAGTAACGAAGTGAGTATTTTAAATACGAGAAAAATGGTCCGATTTAATCACGGAAGATGGTATGAGGTTCAATAGAGACGTTGAGTACGCGCTCATCAGCCTCGTTGCGATGGGTTCTGAAGATAGAAGATTCTCGGCGCGGGAGTTGTCCCAAGAGTACAACATCCCGTACACGTTGTTGTGTAAAATCCTTCAACGATTGGCTGCAAGCGGAATAATAACGTCGATCCAGGGCTCGAGAGGAGGATACGTATTCGAAGGATCGCTTGGCTCGGTGACGTTAGGTGACATTCTTCAGTCGATTCAAGGGGAACGCCATGTTGCCCCGTGTATAGACGAGGAAATCGATTGCTCTCTCGAGGATGTATGCACGATTCGAGGCGGCATAGCACGTGTTCAGTCGATGTGGGATAGTTTCATAGAAAAAATGACGCTCGAAGATTTTGCACAAACGCAACGAACGGAAATGCCGTTCGCACATAACAAGTAGGGGAGATTGTCGTGGTAGAAAAAAGCGAAGTGCTCGATGTCTTAAAAGACGTCGAGGATCCAGAAATCATGATGAATATAGTGGATCTCGGTCTGATCTACAGGCTCGAGCCTAAGGAAGATAGTATTGAAATCGACTTCACGCTTACCTTCCCGGGGTGTCCTGCAGCGGACTATATACAAAAGCAGATCGTCGACAAGGTGGAAGAAAAAACCAAGCTCCCTGTTGAGGCAAACCTCGTGTGGGATCCCCCGTGGAGACCTGAATATATGACCGACGAAGCGAAGATTTCGCTTGGATATCCGATATAGCAAATGAAAAAGGGGAATATGATGCAGCTTGATATAAAAAATTTACATGTAACGGTTGAAGAAACACCTATCTTGAAAGGTGTCGATCTGACGATCGATACGGGAAAAATCCACGCTCTGATGGGGCCGAACGGCTCCGGAAAAAGTACGTTGGCCAATGTATTGCTCGGACATCCGGGTTATACCGTAACCGACGGGACAATACTCCTGGACGGTGAAAACCTGCTCGATCTTCCTACCGACGAACGCGCGCGGAAAGGTCTTTTTCTCGCGTTTCAGTATCCGATCGAGGTGCCGGGGATAACGATCGGCAAGTTCCTCAAGCGTGCGACCGAGTTGCGATATACGAACAACGGAAGAGTCGATCTTTCGAGTTATCTGAAGGATCTCCGCGGGCACATGGATTTTCTCGAAATCGACCAACAGTTTATCAACCGTTATCTCAACGAAGGGTTTTCCGGAGGTGAAAAGAAACGGATGGAGATCCTTCAGATGCTCATGCTTCAGCCGTCATTTGCGGTGCTCGACGAAACCGATTCGGGTCTCGATATCGATGCACTCAGAATCGTTTCGAAGGGAGTCAATGAGCTTCGCGGCGACAATTTCGGAGCGCTGGTAATAACGCATTATCAGAGGATCCTGAATTATATACAACCTGATTTCGTTCATATCCTCTATGGAGGAAGGATCGTAACCTCGGGCGGTAATGAGCTCGTGGAGAAGCTCGAAAACAAGGGATATGAATGGATCAAAGAACAATACGGAATAGAGGAGAAGGTCTATGAGCAGTCAGCCACAAACAGTTGATATAGAAGATTATAAGTACGGCTTTTATTATCCGGACAAATCGATATACAAAACACGAAAAGGGCTTGATGAGGAGATAGTAAGCTCCATTTCGGAGCAAAAAAACGAGCCTGAATGGATGCGTAAGTTCAGGCTCAGATCACTCAAAGCGTTCCAGCGAAAGCCAATGCCGAATTGGGGGGCGGACGTCAAAGATGTTGATTTCAACAACCTCTATTACTATGCCAAACCCACGGAAAAGCAGCAACGAAGCTGGGACGATGTTCCCGACGACATCAAGGAAACTTTCGACCGAATCGGAATACCGGAAGCTGAACGGAAGTTTCTCGCCGGCGTCGGCGCGCAGTACGACTCAGAGGTCGTGTATCACAATATGCGCAAGGATCTCGAGAAAAAGGGTGTGATTTTTGGCGATCCCGAAACCGCTGTTCGCGAGCACCCGGATCTGGTACGGCAGTATTTCGGAACCGTTATACCATACGGCGACAACAAGTTTGCCGCGCTGAACAGCGCCGTCTGGTCGGGCGGATCTTTCGTGTATGTACCGAAGGGAGTCGAAGTGGATATTCCGCTTCAGGCGTATTTCCGAATTAATTCGCAGAATTTCGGTCAATTCGAACGAACGCTCATTATCGCTGAAGAGGGGAGCTTTGTTCATTATATCGAAGGATGTACCGCGCCGATTTATACGACCGATTCGCTTCACAGCGCGGTCGTCGAAATCATCGCCAAACCGGGCGCACGGGTCAGGTACTCGACGATTCAGAACTGGTCGGGAGATGTCTATAATCTCGTGACCAAGCGCGCCGTAGCGTACGAAGGGGCTACGGTGGAATGGGTCGACGGCAATATCGGAAGTAAAAGAACGATGAAGTATCCTTCGATCTATCTTTTAGGCGAAGGCGCACATGGTGAAGTGCTTTCCGTAGCATTTGCAGGCAAAGGTCAGGAACAGGATACCGGCGGAAAAGCGGTACACCTGGCCAACAATACGACATCGGTAATCACTTCGAAGTCGATAAGCAAAGACGGAGGCGTTGCAAGTTATCGCGGCCTTCTGAAAGTGGATTCTGCGGCACAGAACGTGAAATCACGAGTAGTGTGTGACGCGCTCATTCTCGATGAAGAATCCGAAAGCAATACGTATCCGTATATGGAAATTGATTCGGACGATGTTTCAATAGAGCACGAAGCGCGAGTGAGCCGGATAAGCGAGGATCAACTTTTCTATCTCATGAGCCGTGGCTTAACCGAAGACGAAGCTTCCATGATGATTGTAAACGGCTTCCTCGATCCGCTTGTCAAGCAGCTCCCGATGGAATATGCGGTTGAGCTGAATCGTCTTATCGAGCTCGAGATGGAAGGCTCGGTCGGCTAAAGGAACGTATATGTCCGAAAGTAGAGAAATGGTAAAAACGACTGCGCAGGTCCTCGAGGACCTGCGCGACGACGCATACAAAAAGTTTCAGGGAATGGAGTGGCCGTCTCCGGAAGAGGAAGAATGGAGAAGGACCGATCTTTCGGAGTTCGATTTCGATTCATACACGCCGTATCCCGAGCACGGTGGTGCCGATGAGGAAGCCGAAACGGAGGATCGTGCGCCCACGGAGTCGAACGCTTCGGGCGAATCGACTGCAGAACCGGACGCGCTACGCGAAGTCGATGCCGCAGGGTATATCAGGTTCTCCGCAGGTAGAATGCGTGAAAACGACACGCGGGACATTCGTGACGCGCTATTCGTCGATTATGCGCAGCTATCATTGGATACGGGTAGTGACGATGCGGAAAACGCAGTGCCCTTGAGCGGCGTAGACGGTGCTCGAAGGATGCTCGAAAGCATAACAGAGGCTTCAGTGCAAACAATCGACAACAGGATTCATGCCTGGCACTACGGCAGCTTCAGTCACGGGGTAGTGGTGTATATTCCCAAGAACACGATTATAGAGAAGCCAATTGTGCTCGATTTCGAAGAAGCGGGAACGAAGCGATACGCCAATCCGCAGGTAACCGTCTTGCTCGATTCCGGAGCAGAAGCGACGGTGTTTCAGCGGGTATATTCGCGAGACGGAAGCGAGGTTTTGTGTAACGCCGGTCTGAACGGATATATTTCGGACAACGCTTCTCTCACGCTCGTTTCGCTTCAGGACGTGGGAGACGAGGATGCATACTTCCAACATAGACGGATTCGTCTCGAGAGAGACGCCCGGTTGGTCCAGTTCGATGCGATGTTCGGTTCTTCGATTTCAAAATCACGGACGGAAGTAGAGCTTGCCGGTGCGGGAAGTGAAGCGATAGTCGACGGTGTGTATTTTGCGGAAAGCAATAGACATATGGATCTGAAAACCGTTCAGTATCACCGGGGGGATCATACAAACAGCCGGGCATACTACAAAGGAGCGGTCCGGGGCTCGGGACGAAGTGTGTATCAAGGTTTGATAGAGGTAGACAAGACCGGATACGGTACCGATGCGTATTTGAGTAACAAGAATCTGGTGCTCAACGACGGAGCGCGGGCGGACTCGATACCGAGTCTCAAGATCCACACAAACGATGTGAAATGCAGCAATGGTTCCACCACCGGTAAAATCAATCCCGAAGAAATATTTTACCTCATGAGCCGGGGGGTCCCAAAATCGGAGGCGGAAAACGAGCTCATCGTAGCTTTTTTCGAGGATGCGGTCCGGGTGGTTCCCGAAGCGCTTACTCAGGTTCTTTCGGAGCGGGTTCAGCAGGCAGTTTGGACGAAAAAATCAGATCCCGTTTCCGAGGATAATCGATAGCTATGGCAGACTGGGTGGAAGTTGCAAAAGAGGAAGAGCTCGACGAGCAGCTCGGTGTTCGCGTAAACGGCCACAAGGTGGCGCTGTTTCGTGTCGAGGATGACGATCAAATATACGCGCTCGACGATATCTGTTCGCACGAATATTCGCTTTTGTCGGAAGGCGAGATCTGGGACGACGAGGTGTATTGCCCGAAACACGGTTCGCGTTTTGATATCCGGACGGGGAGCGTGCGAAGCTTTCCGGCATTCAAGCCGGTGAACACCTATGAGGTAAAAGTTGAAGACGGTATAATCTACGTAAATTTGGAGAGAGATTGATGATACAAAGCTCCGTCGGGAGTATAGGTAATAAATCGATAGAAAACGTGATCCGGGATTTTCCGATCATGCATCCGGACCGGTCGGATCGGGTAACGTATCTCGACAGCGCTGCAACCGCGCAGAAACCGGTATCGGTAATCGAAGCGGTCGGCAATTATTACACATACACGAACGCAAATGTACATCGAGCTATCCACGCGCTCGCCGGAGAAGCTACGGCCCGGTATGAAAAGGCGAGGGAATCGCTCGCGAAGTTTATCGGCGCTTCTTCAGAGCGGGAAATCGTATTCACATCGGGAACGACCGATGCGATAAATCTGGTTGCCTACTCCTGGGGAGACGAAAATATCGGTGAAGGTGATGAAATTCTTCTTACTGAAATGGAGCATCACTCCAATCTGGTGCCGTGGCAATTGCTCGCCGAAAGAACCGGTGCAAATCTGAGGTTTATACCGTTTGATTCGAGCGGTAAGCTCGACCTGGATTCGTTGCAATCTATCTGGAGCGGGAAGATAAAGCTGGTTGGCGTAATTCATGTTTCGAATGTGCTCGGCACGATAAACGATATCGGGAAAATCGTCGAATTCGCTCATGAGCACGATGTGCCGGTTCTTCTCGATGCAGCTCAAAGCGTCCCACATGTAAAGGTAGACGTGCAGGAGTTGGGATGCGATTTCATGGCGTTTTCCGGGCACAAAATGTACGGGCCGACCGGAATCGGCGTTCTGTACGCAAAGGAAAATCTTCTCGAGGAGATGAAGCCGTTCAGGGGCGGCGGCGAAATGATACGATCCGTACGACTCGAGGGGGCGACCTGGAACGACGTCCCGTATAAGTTCGAGGCGGGAACCCCCAATATCGCCGGCGCCGTCGGGTTGGGTGCTGCAGTCGAATATATCGAAACAATCGGAATCGGTTCGATTCATGAATACGAAAACGGCCTTACCGAGTACGGGATGTGTGCGCTCGAGGAGCTGCCGGGAGTCACGTTATATGGTCCGCGTGAGGGAAGAACCTCGGTGTTGAGTTTCAATCTCAAAGACATTCATGCACACGATGTTGCGCAGTTCCTCGACAGGGAAAATATCGCAGTACGTGCCGGCCATCATTGTGCACAACCGCTCACCCGCAAGCTCGGCGTTCCGGCGACGGTACGGGCAAGTCTCGGGATTTACAATACCACTGAGGATATCGATCGATTGGTCGACGGGCTTCATAAAAC
>CAYLZA010000173.1:0-1015 GCA_964387575.1 uncultured Spirochaetales bacterium
AGAGCCCGCACGAGCACAAGTGCGATGATGAACGACGGAACCGTCATGAACACGTCGGTGATACGCATCATCCCCTCATCGAGTCGACCGCCGATGTAGCCGGACAGGACTCCGATCATCACACCGGCCGAGAACGTGATCGCCAGAATGAGCACTCCCATCCCGAGTGAAATACGGGCTCCGTGAAGCATGCGGCTGAGAATGCACCGACCGAGCTCGTCGGTGCCGAAGAGGAACTGTCGCGATGGTCCAGACAGTCGCTCCGCCACATGCACGGCGTATGCGTCGTTGGGCGCAATCGCAGGACCGATAAGTGAGATGACGAGAAGCAGCAGCAGGAACCACGCATACGGTTTGTCGGCTATCCGTCGCCAGGACGGACCAGGTTCACGCGACACCTGCACTCTCCCTCAATCGTTCGTTGAAGAGGATATTCGCTATATCCACTATCAGATTGACGAGCGTCACCGCTACTCCGATAAAGAGCACCAACCCCTGGATCATCGTGAAATCCCGACCGAAGACCGCGTCTCTCAACAACTGGCCGATACCGGGCCACGCGAATATTGTCTCCACGATAATTGAACCCTCCACCGCCATGAGGAACTGAAGCGAAAGGTAAGTCACGATAGGAACCAACGCATTCCGGAAGACGTGATGGGCAAGCAACCGTCGCCGGGAAAGCCCGCGGGCCGCCGCGTAGGCCACGTGGTCGCGTGCGAGGATGTCGAGGACCGTGGACCGGGTGACTCGCATCGTATACCCGATCTTCGCGGTCACCAGCACCGCCACGGGCAGCACGAGATGAGCCGGGGTCCCGAACCCATAACCCGGCAGAAGCGACAATCGCACCGTGAACAGCAGAAGCAGCAGAATAGCGAGGTAATAGTTCGGAATCGACACCGCCAACCCGGCGGCGGCACGCGTAGACCGGTCGAGCAGCCCGTTCGGGTTGAACCCCGCGACGATCCCCAGCGGAATCGCGATCACCGCCGTCACGGTGATGGAGACGACG
>CAYLZA010000173.1:1025-6168 GCA_964387575.1 uncultured Spirochaetales bacterium
CAGCGTAAACGGAAACCGCAACAGGATCTCGTCAAGCACCTTCTGGTCGCTCCGCAGCGACTCACCCAGATCCCCCTGGAGCACCGCTTTGATCCACGCCATATACTGCACGTGGATCGGCCGGCTCAGCCCCTCCTCCTCGGCGAGTCGCTCGATGACCTCCGGTGAGATCAATTCCGAGCCATACTTCCCGAGCGCAATGATCGTCGCGGGATCACCGTCGGTGAACCGCATCAAGAAAAACGTCAGCGTCACCACGCCGAACAGCACAATCACGGCGTTGAGCACACGCCTAAGGAGGTAACGAGCCATCTCTACCAGACCTTCACGAGGCTACATACGCCAGATTTCCTGAAGGGCGCCGACCCATTCTTCCGGAGGGAAGCGAAACCGACCGAGATCCTTCTCGTATACCGCGACCTTCCGTTCGTTCACCGCGAACAGGATGATATGCTTGTCGAGAACGCGGCGTTGGATCTCGTGGGCGAGCTCCTTGAGTCGCTCGAAACCGGCGGCCGCTCGGAACTCTCCGAGAAGCGCTTGAAGCTCCGGGTCTCCGAGGTGCATCGACCAGTCCCCGTCGTCGGCGAACTGCTCGTACAGGTCCAGGGAGAACGATGGTATATTGGCGTGACTTGCGATGTCGAAGTCCATCTGTTCCAGCACTGCAAATTGGCTCGCCTGTTCCTTGCTCGCAATCCGGATTTCGATGCCGACCTGCTTGAGCTGCTCCTGGAGCAACACCGACAGAGTCGGGTGTTTCGTCGAGATGATCTCCAGCGACACCTTCTCACCGTCATACTCACGGTACCCGTCTCCATCGGAATCGACGATGCCGGCCTCGTCGAACATGGCGATAGCGGACTCCGGATCGTACTCGGGAAGCCGCGCTTCCGGAAGCGCGAGTATGGTGCCGGAGCCGAAGGGGCCGGGACAGATCGTAGCCATCTCACCTACGACGGTCTGGAGCTCGGTGTAGTTGATCGCGTGACGCAGCGCCTTTCGAACCTCCCGACGATCGAAAGGCGGCCGCATGTGGTTGATGATCAGGAGACGGGTTCCCCAGTTCGGCGCCATGGTTACCGCGAGCTCGGGATTCCGCTTGAGAGAGATCAGATTTTCGCCGGTGATCGCCGCGTTCGTGGACTGGCCGGTCATCTGGATTCTACCGGACTCGAGCGCCATCGTCCGGGCTCCCGGATCGGGGATGACCTCCCAGGTGATGCGCTTGATCCGCGGCTCTCCATGCCGGTACTCGGCATTGGCGCGTACGGAAAACGTCCGGTTGCGTACATACGCATCGGCATCCCAGATGTACGGGCCCGTTCCGATCGGCTCCGACACGACGTAAGCCTCTCCGCGAGCCGCGAGGGCCGCCGCCATTGCGGGAGGCATCGACCCGGATTCCATGCCGTCTGAGGACGATCCCGATCCCATGCCGCCACGGGTACCCATGCTGTCGGATTCACCAGCGGAGCTTTCCATACCCTTCGAGTCGCCGGACATCGAATCCGTGCCTCGTTCTCCCATGCCGGAGGAACCACCGGAACCCATGGTTCCCGAGCCCATGGCCGACATGCCGGACATGCCTGATTCGGTGTCGGCATCTTCGTCCTTCACGATCACCTCGGGAGATATGATCCCGTACCGGACGTTCGCCAGTTCGATGAGCAGCAGAGGATGTGGCTTCACGAGCTTCATTACGAGGGTGTGATTTTCCGGCGCGCTCATATCTTCCACGTAAGGCTTGAGTTTCGACCAGCTCGTATCGATGAACCGTTCATAATTGATTATAACCGATCGTGCATTGAACGGTGTCCCGTCGTGAAAATCCACGTCCGATACGAGGTTGAACTCCCATTCGAGCCCGTCGTCCGAAACGCTCCACGCCTCTGCGAGGCACGGACCCGGGTTGCTGTCACCGTCGAGAGCCACGAGGCTCTCGTACACGAGGGTGCTCGGCTCCCACATACCGTAGGGGTTGTAATCCCCCGGATTGGTCGCATCCCAACCCGTGCCGATCTTGAGCTCCGCAACCGCTTCCGACGGCTGCCCGGTCCCGGGAGCGGCGGCTTCGGTCGATTCGCCGTCGCCCCCTGCCGTTGCGATAGACGAGACGACACAGACCAGCGTCACCAAGAAAAACAACTTGCGCATAGCGCCTCCTTCCTTCGAGCAGGCGGCACCTATGAATATGGGTCTGACACCGTATGCGGTCGGCTTAACCATATTCATCGCCGCGTACCCAGCGAGCAATGAGTGTTGAGAATCGCGGGTAGGTCTCCTGACTTACGGATCGATCGAACCGGCTCGGGTCTTCCCAAGGCCAACGCCTCAGTGACCACGTAGGGAGCCGTCGTCCCCGCTTACAGTGCCTGGGAGCGTGCAGGACTCTCACCTGCTTCCCAATTATGCCTTCACGCGACTGGTGCACGCTTCAGCGCCCGTGATTCCGATCGCCATAGTATGGGGTTTTCTCCGAACACGTCAAGACACAGGACAGGAATTCGCATTATGAACCGTTGGCACGGTTTCCCACTACCATAACCCTGTTTTTGGTGCCTTTCCTCATCGGTCATAATGCGAATTCCTTGCGCCGCCGGCGAAATCCGGTGTTGGCACAGGAGGCCCTCGCGGCGATTGGTGCTGTGTGAATATGGCAACTCAACATGAGTTGTCCGGATCTGAAGGGGCTCCACATCTCCATCTCAATCCACCGCTCGATGCACGCGATGAACGGCCGCCGCGAAAAAGACGGCGGCGTAACCCACCATGGCGACGTAGTGCAAAACGGGTACCGACCGACCGAGAAACACGCCGCGGATGGCGATGGAGGCGTGAGTGAGGGGAATGATCTTGGTCAACACCTGCAACAGCTCCGGGAGCTTTCCCAGAGAGAAGAAGGTGTTCGAGAGGAACGACATCGGAACGATGACGAAGGAGGTAAACGCACCCATGTCGCGATGGGTTGTAACGGTGAGGGCGATGAACACTCCCAGAGAGGCGAACAGAAAGCAGTTGAGCAACACTGGAAGGATCAACGTCGGACGCAGGTGCATGGGTGTTCCGGTCAGGTACCCGATCCCGATGAGTATGATGAAGCTCAGCAGTCCCCGCGTCATGCCGTAGAACACGTTTCCGAGCACGACGGTCGCGGCGCTCACCGGAGCCAGCAGGAACTCCTCGAAGACCCTGTTGAAGAATCTCGCGATGTTGAGCTCGGTGCCGATGCCGAAGCTCTGCGTCATGCCCGAAAGCGCGATGAGACCGGGGAGCATGAATGTCAGGTAGCTCACACCCTCGACGGTCAGATCATTGCCGATGCCCCATCCAAAGGCGATCGCGTACAGGAGTGGTGAAACCACGAGACTGAGTATGAGTTTGATCCAACGTTTCGAGATGATATAGAGACCCCGTTGGTAGACGGCCCAGACGCCGATCATGATCGCTCCCCGATGGTGTCCCCGGTGAGTGAGATGAAGACATCCTCGAGCTGTGTCGGCCGGATCACGAGGCGGTCGAAGCGGGCGTCCCCCGCGTCTTCCGCAGACGCCCGATCGGCGAAATATCGCCGCTGTGTCGCGCCGGCGGCGAAGGTCTCTCGACACCATCCTCCTACTTCCTCGATGAGCTCCGATGGTACGCCGTCGCGTATGATCACGCCTCGGTGCATGATCAGTACCCGGTTGCAGTGCTGCTGCGCCTCATCGATATAGTGGGTGGTGAACAGGATTGTCCTCCCGGAATCGTTCAATCCGGTAATGAGGTCCCACGCCTTCGCCCGCGCCGCCGGGTCCAGCCCCACCGTCGGTTCATCGAGTATGAGTACCGGAGGATCGTGCAGCATGGTCCGGACGATCTGGAGCTTCCGTCTCATCCCGCCCGAGTAGCTGGAGACAAGGCGGTTTCTGCCGTCGGTGAGGTCCGCGAATTCGAGCAGCTCGGAGATTCGCCGTTGAGCCTCGGCTCCCTTCATCCCGAAGAGGTGGGCGTGTACGATCATGTTCTCGTACCCAGTGAGATCCTGATCGACGTTGAAGTGCTGTGACACCAGACCGATACTGCGGAGAAACGGGCGGCGATTCCTTGTCGGATCGAACCCCGCAACGTTCACCGTTCCCGTGGTGGGACGACAGAGACCGCAGATCATCCGCACCGTTGTCGATTTCCCTGCACCGTTCGGCCCGAGCAGTGCGACCAAGCCTCCTGAGGGTATGTCGAAGTCGACACCACGCACCGCGTGGACTTCGTCTCTTCTCCGTCGGTATCGCTTCTCGAGGGCGCGCACGCGGATACCCGCAGCCATCAGAACTCGATCCCACGCTGTGCCCGGATTCCCGACTGAAGTGGATGTTTCAGGTTCCGCATTTCGGTAACCAGATCGGCGGCGTCGATCATGCGTCGCGACGCTCTCCGGCCGGTGACCACCACGTGCACGTGTGGTGGACGGTCGGCGATCGATGCGAGCACCTCCGCCTCATCGAGGAACCCGTACTTGATCGGATAGGTAAGCTCATCGAGCACGACGAGCTCGTGTTCACCTCCGTGCATCGTCCGGTGCGCAAACGCCCACGCCTCGGCAGCCAGGTTGCGGTCCGCCTCGATATCCTTCGATCGTCGGACAAAGCCTCGTCCCATCGCATGAAACCCGACACGGTTTGCGAGCCGCTCGAAAAAGCGGTACTCACCGGTATTGCGGTTTCCCTTGAGAAATTGGACGAACTCGACCGACTGATCGTGTCCGGCGGCACGAACGACCAATCCGAGCGCCGCCGTGGTCTTTCCCTTCCCGTTCCCGGTGTACAGCAGGAAGAGCCCGTGTGTCTCGCGGCTCATACCGCATCTCCGCTCGCAGCGGCGTGACGAGCATGCTCCACGAAGGCCGCTCTCACCGCCGGCAACTCCCCGAGTCCGCGAAGGTCCACGCCCACCTCGAGACCGGTAGCCGACAATCGGCGCTTCCACGACGATGCGTCGTCGCCGATCATGTCTTGCTTGACATGTTCTCCCGCCACAAGCATGAGCGGCCTGAGCTGGACCCGTCTTGTCTGCGAAGGTATTGTCCGGAGCACGCGATCGAGGTCGGGACAGCCCTCGACGGTTCCGACATGTACCGGAAGATTCCGGTCGTCAAACATGAGTT
>CAYLZA010000174.1:0-6155 GCA_964387575.1 uncultured Spirochaetales bacterium
AGCATGCGGCTTTAACAGGAGATGCGAGTTTCCTTTACATAATGAATGAGTTAATGACAAAACACGGTATAGATCAGAAAATGCTTATCCATGATACTCAGAATCATGATGAAATAACTTACGGAATTCCGCAGCTTGATGACCCGACTTTTAATGTCGAGTATCATGGTAAAAAAACGCAAGCTGCTGGGAGTGACGCTCGCCTTGCTGTGCGTAATCGCAGTCGCTCTTCCGGCTCAGGAAGAAGGCGAAGGCAGTAATCTCGACTTTGGGCTCGATCTGGAGCTCGGAGCGCAAACGTTCAACGAAGTCAACGACAGCGGAGAGACTACTCAGGTTACGTATCAGAGTTTGAGCTTGAACCCGGACATCGGCTTCGGGCCGTTCGGAATCGGATTGGCCGTAACCGTCCATTATCGATTCAACGCAGGCGAAGAAGGCAACTCGTTTGCAATCCGCGAAGAAGACTGGGTTCCGACCGGTGACACGACATTTCTCGAGCTCTATCTACCAATGTTCAGATACGTCCGGTGGGGGCAGAGAGGCGAACCGATCTACGCAAAGCTCGGTTCGATCGACGATGCAACCCTCGGTAACGGCTTTATTATGGGGAATTACTCGAACACCCATTTTCTGCCCGAAAAGCGTATCTTCGGACTCACTTTTGACCTCGACGGACGGCTTTTCAAGTTTCCGTATGTCGGTTTTCAGAGCTTTGTAGGAAATCTCGCTCACTTCGACGTGATGGGTGGCAGACTCTTCGGTAGACCGCTTCTCTGGCTCGATGTGCCGATCATCAAAAATCTCGAAATCGGCGCGACGCTGGCGGCGGATATCGATCCGTACTATCACACCGACACATTGCCGACGGGCGTAACGGAAGGGGAAGCCGACGAGGCTTCGGTCCAGGTTTTCGGGGCCGACTTCAAGCTCCCGATACTCGGTAGCCAGATCGTTTCGCTGGCCGCATTCGGTGATTATGTCGTCCAGAATCAGCACACCGGTGGTATGATCGGTTTCGGGGGAGCGTTGTTCGGATTCCTTCCGTACGGGTTTCAGCTTCGAATACTCGGAGAGAATTTTCTCCCGGCGTATTTCGGAGATACCTATGATCTCTACCGTACCCAGTACTATACGATTGCCAACGCAACCGATACGACGTACATCGAAAGCTCGGCAGGTTGGTTTGCAAATACCGGTTTTTCATTTCTCGAAGACAAGATTTCGTTTTCGTTGACCGGTCAGGGACCGTTTGGGAAACCGGCAGGTGAAGATCCGGATCCCGATCAGGAGTGGGTCAATTACCCGAGAATCGACGGCAGAGTTGCCGTTGAAGAGGGACTGATCCCGGGTTTTTCCTTTGAAGCAACGTTGGAAAGAAGAAACATACAGTCATTTTCAGACCTCATAGACTTAAGCGAGGCAATAATCGGTGCGACCGTGAATTATCAAACGGGACCGGCGGTTATTACACTCGCATACGATGTGAGTTTCAATCCGAATACCGGCGAATGGGAGACCTCGGCGCAACTCCAGAGCTCCCTGAGCCTTTTCTAACAGGGAGGAGAGAGAATGTTTAAACGATTCATAGCGGCAGCGGCGCTACTCTTGATTATACCGTTTTTCGCATTTGCGCAGGACGGTGCGCCGGTTGCAGTACTGGAATACTTCGACAATCCCGACGGAATACAGGTAATTTCAGCCGAAGGGCAGGATGTGTTTCCCGAGTATGGAATGGAGCTGATTCCCGGAGACAAGATCAAGACAACCCAGTCGGTCGCAGAGCTGAGACTGGATCCGAACGGATCGGTCATCAAGCTTTCGACCAACACCGAGTTCGGCGTGGAGAGTCTCCAGAACAGGGACAATTCCGACTCGAACACGTTCAGCCTCGTCACCGGGAAGCTCCGCGCAATCGCGGCCCGCTCGGGTAACGAGAAATACGAGATAAACACGCAGACTGCCGTCTGCGGTGTACGCGGGACTATTTTCGGCATCGGCGTTGATCCCGGGAACAGCGAAGCGGCGCTGGTAGAAAAAGGTTCGGTAACCTTTACCAAAAAAGCCACCGGTCAGGTGGTCGAGCTCGGCGCAGGAATGCTTGCCGACACATTCGCCGAAACGTTTCAGGCGATCGAGGTATCGGCCGAGCGGATGTCCGAGTTTTTCCAGGGAATAGAGGAGTTCGAAGCCGAAACGATCAACCCCGACGAAGTACCCGGAAACGAGTCCGAGGAAGTAGCCGAAGCCGAGACCGCCGAAGAGGAAGTTGTGGAAGATGATACCACGGCAACCGAAGCACCCGAAGAAGAAGGAGAAACGGTTACCGAGGAGGTAACTCCCGAAGAAGCCGCCGAAGAGGGGCTGTTCGAACCGATCATGGATTGGGCGCGCGAAGCTCTCGGTATGGAGATTGGAACGATTACGATCGATAACCGGACCTATTCGAAAGCCGTGCTCCAGCCGGAGTTTGATCTCGGTAAGCTCAAGATGGGGCTCTATCTCCCGATCATCTACGAAACCAATATGTTCGATCCCGACGACTGGTATAGACCGAGAGGAAACGACGAATGGTCGTTCGGAACAGACATCGGGTGGTCGGACAATCCGCTCGACGCGGCCAAGGATGCCGCCGGCGACCTTTTCCTCAAAATCCGCTATATGCAGATCGGGGAACAACGGGACAAGTTCTATCTGAAGGTCGGTAACCTCGACAACATGACGATCGGTCACGGAATCCTGATGCGTAACTACGCCAACGATTCCGACTTTCCGTCGATACGACGGATCGGCGTCAACACCGGATTCGATTTCGGTGTAATCGGTCTCGAAGCAGTCGCGAACGATCTGGCGGAGCCGGAAATTTTCGGCGGCAGATTCTATCTGAGACCTTTCGGTACCGCATTCAAGCTTGCAATCGGAGCCTCGGGTATCGTCGATATCGATCCAGCAGGGGAGCTTCCTGCTACGTCCGACACATATGGTGATCCGATTTTCATCAATGCGGCGCTTGATCTCGATCTTCCGATCGTGGAAGCGGATTTCCTTTCGATCGTTCTCTTCGGAGACGTTGCGGGAATGGTGCCGTACTTCCGCGAAACGTATACCGATCCGGATACGGGCGCTGCGATATCTCAGGCCGGTTTTTATCTCGACGCGCTTATTCTCGATGACCCGGCGGCGGGTGAGTTCCCGCTGAGAAACTACGGAATGGCGGCAGGAGTTTTCGGTAATATCTTCGTGCTCGACTATCGGCTCGAGTACAGGAACTACAACGGAACCTTCAGACCGACCTTCTACGGTCCCAACTACGATCGACTCAGAGGCACCTACGTAGAAGATGTTTTCAACGACGCCGTCGATCCGCCTGATATCGGCTCTACCGTCGGTATATACGGTGAAGCAGGATTTGCGATCGGCGATAAGTTCACGCTCGATATCGGGTATCTGTGGCCGTTCATCCCGGGTGGAGAGGACGGTACCGGAGGATTCTTCGGCACACCGACCGATGACGATCAGTTCACCGTAGAGGCGGTGCTCGAAAAGGGATTGATTCCCGTCCTCGATATGCACGGTTCGTTTACCTATAACCGGACCAAGTTCATCCCGACGCTCATCGAGGATCCGCCCGATGAGGATACGACGGTGATGGCGCTGCTCTTCGACGGAAATACTACGATGAGCGGAGAGCTTATCTATCCGGTGGCGGAGACACTGGACGTTGCCATCCTCGTGTCTACAAACATCCAGCGCGAGGAAGACGGCAGCGTCATCTACGACGACAACGGAATACCCAAGGTTAATCCTTCACTGAGTATCGAAACGAGGGTACACTTCTAAGATATTCCGATGGATAACACGAATACGTCCCGGAGAGTCGCGGTTCTCCGGGACGATGTCGCAAAGAAGATAGCGGCCGGCGAGGTAATCGACCGGCCGCTTTCTGTTGTACGGGAGCTTCTCGACAACAGCATCGATGCGGCCGCCGCTTCGATAGAAGTAGAAATACGCGGTGGCGGAATAGAAGAGATTCGCGTCGTAGACAACGGGTCGGGGATGACTGCGGAAGACATCGATCTATGCACGGCGCCCCACGCAACCTCGAAAATACGAACAATCGATGATCTCATGTCAACGCGAACTCTCGGATTCAGAGGGGAAGCGCTTTCGAGCATTGCCTCCTCCGCACGTCTGGAGGTGACAAGCGCAACCGCCGATTCGACGGTCGGGCACAGACTGGTCGTGCACGGGGGCAAACGCGTCGCATTCGAAACATGCTCGAGACAAACGGGAACCACGGTCTCGGTAAAGGACCTTTTCTTTGCGGTTCCCGCGCGAAGGCGTTTTCTCAAACGTCCGTCATCCGAAGCAAACAGATGCAGGGCGGTAGTGCTCGAGCACGCACTCGCGCATCCGGAAATAGAATTTCGCTATTCCCAGGACGGCGAAATTCGGCACGTCTTGACTGCTACCGAAGACCGGACCGTGAGGGCGGCTTCACTGTTTCCAGATCATCTCGATCCGGCGATTCTCCACGATGCGTCGGTCGAGTCTGAAGGAATAGGCGTTCAGGCGATTGTCACGGATCCTTCGTTTCATCGCGGGGACAGACGATATATCTACATTTTTGTAAACGGAAGACGAATAGAGGAGTTTGCGCTCCTGCAGGCGGTAACCTACGGGTATCAAGCGTTTCTCCCGGGAGGACGGTATCCGGCGGCTTTTGTTACGATTTCCGTCGCGCCGGAAACTATCGATTTCAATATTCATCCGACAAAACGCGAAGTACGGTTCAGGGATATGCGCGCCGTTCACCAGACGGTTGTTGCGGCAGTGAAGGAAGCAGCATCACGGTTCGCGGGCAGCTCGTACACACCGTCGAAAGCGGATTACGTTCCCGGCGACAGAAATGTCGGCTCCGCGGGAGCCGAAACGTCCGGTGCATCCGCAGGAACGCTCGATCTCTCCGAGGCGAGGGAGGTCCCCACGACCCCTTCGATTCGAGGAGGATTCCGCCGAATCTACGAATCACTTACACATTCAATTGTTCCCGAAGAAAATATACATAAAGGAACCGGCAATACCACTGAATACCACGCCGGCACGGGGCGCAAAAACCACCAGATTATCTATCACGGACAGCTTTTCGGTTTGTTTCTTCTCGCAGAGCTCGACGACGAGCTGTATATAATCGATCAACACGCCGCACATGAGCGTATTCTCTATGATGCTTTCGCCTCGGGAAGCGCTGAAAGCCAGCGGCTGGTCGTGCCGCATGAAATAGATCCGGATGTTTCGGATTCGGGCTTCCTCGAAGAAACCGCACAAAAGCTTGCGCGGTACGGTATCGAAATCGAGTGGAGCGACGACGGTGTGTGGGCGATAACCGCCCTACCCTCACGATACCGGGGCCTCGAAAAGATCATCGTCGAGTTTCTTGAATCGTTCAACGGAACCGAAGAGAACCTGGAACGGGAGCTCTTTTCGACTATGTCGTGCAGAAGCGCTGTGAAAGACGGTGATCCTCTCGACGAGACAACTGCATTGCAATTGGCGGAGCAGGCGTTTTCGCTCCCGGAGGCTCGATGTCCTCACGGGAGGCCTTTATGGCACCGTATAACGAGAGCAGAGCTGTTCGAGCTCGTCGGTCGAACAGCCTCATCCGGTGAGTAAACGCTCTATTTCCTGCCGGTGCTTGTAATCTGGCTGTTTTTCCAGGAGCGTGCTGAACAGCTTTTGTGCGTCTTCCTTCCGTCCTTCCCGGTAATACACCTTTCCGAGCTGGTAATAGGCGTCCCAGTACTGCTGATCTATGCTCAGAAGCTCGGTAAACGATTCTATTGCCAGATCGAATTGTTCGGTTTCTATATAGGCGATGCCGAGATGATATCGCATCAGTGTCGCGTTCGGTTTCTTTTTTATTGCCTTCGTATAATGTTTGATAGCATCCCGATACAGCTCCAGATGCAGATACACATTGCCGAGATTGTTGTTCACCTCGAGTGAATCCGGATCGATATCGTACGCCGCGAGAAGTTGACTCAGCGCTTTATCATACATCCCGTTTTCATCGTAGAGCTTTCCTAAATTGATTCGTGCACGGAGATACTTTTCGTCGGCTTGCGTGGAACGTCTGTATGCCATGATCGCGTTGT
>CAYLZA010000175.1:0-6137 GCA_964387575.1 uncultured Spirochaetales bacterium
GTATTCGCCTTCCGGATACAGCAAAATCCCATTGCATTGCACGCGACCTTCGACGATGCTCCGCACCAGATCGGTTATGTCCCAGCTTACCCATGACCCCTTGCCCGCATGCTTATCGCTGAAGAGGATGACATCGTCGATCGTCGCGGATGACCATACCCGATCGGAATATTCGGGCAGGGATTCCGCGGTAACGTCGAGCTCTTTCCAATCCGATTCGATAGTACGAACGCCGATCGTTACCGGTGCCGCGGAACCGGAGTACACCATATAGAGCTTCAGGTATGCGGCATGTATCGGCACCAAAGAATCGAATGCGGAAAAGTCGAAACCGCCGAGTAGAACCGAGCGTCTTCGTCTGCCGTTGAAGCCGAGAAACAGCGCCGGCTCCCCGAGCACGCCGTTTTCAAACCAGCCTGAACCATCGCCGAAGTTCCTCGAGGAGTGCAGATCGTCGACCCACGTATCCCACAGCGGAGGAACCGCCACCATGATTGTGTCTGTGGTTTCTTCGCCGGGGCGCGAGACTTCGCCGGCTGCGGCAGATTCGCCGTCGGCGTTCGCCGCGGAATAGCCGCCGGGGGGCGCGGCTTCGCCGACCGCCCCATCGCCGCCGGACACTTGTGCGTTGCCGCCATCTTGATCGTGGCCGACCTCCGCTCCGGCCGTCGATCCAACCGCCGTCGACGCTTCAACCGCTATAAACGGCCGATACTTCGAGTCGCCCTTGTTCGAAGAAAACTCGAACTCAACACCCCGTTCTCCTGTCGGTACGAGCGCCAATCCATGATTCTCCGCCTCGCCTGCGGAATGTCGGATATATTCACTTATATCGATTCTGTACCATCGTCCGCGCCCGGCATCGTACTCCGTAGAAAAATACTCTGGATCATTGATCGTAAACTCCGCTACCGATTCGGAAGCAAACGACGGCATTTCGGAATATGTTACGGTGTTTTCGTCCCACCTATCGAAAACCTCTCGAACCGACACGGAGACCCGTGCGGTTGTACCGACGAATGAGTTGTGGAGATAGAGATATGCTCCCTCGATCTTTCGGTCCGTCACCGGGGAAAAATCGATTTCGTCGAGCAACGTGATGCGCCTGTAACTCCCGACGAATCCAATAAGCAAATACGATTTGTCCGATTCGAAGTTGCGGGTAGGATGTGAGGAAGCGACAAACGCGTCGCTCCCGATCGGTAGCCTTACGGTGTCGGCAGTCAACGATGCTGCACAGAGCAGGAAAAGCAACGCAAACACCAGCGATACCGGCATGCCTTTCGCCGAACATCGCGCAACACATTTTTCTACACACATCGCCGCATCTGATCGATAAAAGGATCTCATCACTTTTCACCTCGTTTTTCGATATCCACCCAATATGTACGCGGATCGTCTTCGTCTATATAAACGGCGACGGTCGACCCCGACGAGATTTCGGGGTCCTCCCATACCGGCTCGCTTCTGAATCGATATGTTTTACGCCCGATCCGTTTCTTCGCGGTGATCATAACCGGATGTTTACCCCGTCGGCTCGACGAACCGTCTTCCAGGACTCCCGTCACCTCCGCCCAAATCAGTTTCCCGGATTGCATCAGACGTTTCCGCAGCTTTAGTTTTTTTAACAAAACGACAAGAAACGCGACGCCGACACCGGAAAACACCGCACCGATGCCCGCCAATACGGTAGGCACGAACCAGAGCGTTTTGTACGATTTGATTTTCGCTTCCCGCGGATTCGTCGGATCGTATACCACGGTTACACCGCTATCTTCGCGCCCGGGACGTGCACTCCCGGTGCTGGAACGAAAGGTTATCCGCTCGCCCTCAGCGCTCGTGAACTCGACTATCGGATGATCGACGCTTCCGAGCTCGACCGGGCGAAGACGTCTCGATTGCTTATCTACGATTGTTCCCCGGGCCGTCGATGCTTCGGCGACTAACCGGGCGGTTTGTACGGAATCTATGATTGCGAGTGTAATAAACGGTAAGCCGATAAGTAGGAAAACGACGACGAACAACTTCATGAGATATGTATATCTTATCGCGCCGTACCGATATGTCAATCTCGAATTATTTTTACTTGTGAATCATTATCAGAAGGGCTAAGATTTTCGTAGTACGTAGGTAACCTTACAATTTCAACATGTAGTTCTGGAGGGCCTCATGGTTTTCTACACCGAGCGCGAGCGCTTCATTCATTTTTATTCGACGATCTTTCTGGTTTTCGGGGTTGTTCTTGCTATTCCGTTCGGGATTATTGCTTTCACGGCGGTGCCGGTTTTCGGCGCCGCACCGACCGCAGCAAAGATCGTCGTAGGATCGTTTTTTCTAGTCGGTCTCGTTCTCCTGTTTTTTTCCATTAGACGATTGCTCACGGTAAAAGACTATATCGAGATCGATCCCGATCGGAAGCAGATATCGTTGTATGAGAAAAAGAAACACGTAAAAACGGTGAATTACACCGACGACGACTATCTGTATGTGGATGCGGAAAACCGCTCGAGCGTGGATCCCGGTGATGCGACCAGACGTATCTACCATCATATTCGTCTATCTTCACTCGATATGGCATCGATCTACGAAAGTCAGGGCGAGCTGAGCGCCCGGCGCAAGGCGAAGGAATTGGCCGAAGCGATGGGTGTCGGATTACAGGCCGAAGGGGGCGATATCCTTAGTGCGGAGGATGCTTCGACCACCTTGCGTGAACGTCTGTCGGACGACGGGAGCGATGAAGCATCCGAACGCAGTGCAGCCCCGCGCTCGGCAGCGAGATCGGGTTTTGAAGATACCGGCGTGGGGGGATATGACGATGTGCGTGATACCGGTGATACCGTCGAAACATCATACGAAACGGTGGAAGACGACGGTAATTTCACTATCGTCGGTGCGCGAAAACGAAAAGCCGGGCTGATTTTCGGCATCATCGTGTTGATCGGAAGCATAGCCGGATTGTGGTGGCTTCTGTTTACCAATGATTTCATAACACGTATTCAGAACAATCCCGATCAAAACACCGATGGGATAATCATATGCCTCGTTGCGGCGGTAGTAGGTCTGGGTGCATTCGTGCTGGGTATACGCTCGTCGAAGAAGAAAGACAAGATCATCATAACCGATAGCTACATTCAGATGAACGAAAGCAGAAAAATCAAGCTCGACGAGATCGAAGAGATAAAGAAATCGGCCCGTTCCGAATATCCCCAGATAATGGCCGCCAACGATTACATAACGATATCGTCTTCGTTCTGTCCTCGATCGGAGGCCGAGCGTCTGGAAAACGAGCTGCGGCGGCTGATCACGAGGCAGTTGCAAAAACAGGCGCCCTGATCGACACACCGGCCTATACCGACGGGGTCCGGCACGGGACAGGCGGCGCGGGTTAAGCGGCGCGCGATTAGCGGCATGCTCGTAGAGTCGACGAGACTATTTTCCGGATATCAGTTAAAGTTGGGTTAAGAGTTCCTCCGCATTATAGCGAAGACTACGTATGAGTAACTCGAAGCGAAAACTGTACTACAACGATTTTCTCCTCATCATCATCGTTGTTCTGATCGGTGCCAGTCTGCTGCTTACCGCTCTCCTGACGCTCAAGATGCAGCAGGACCGGGAGTTTTCAGAGCTCGAGCGCATTTCATATAGAAACCGGCTTGTTCAGCTCGGGCTCGAGAACGGGCTTCAAAGAGCGTACCAAACGCTGTATCTCGAGGGAGTCGAGGAGCTACACCGTATCGAACCGAATAAAATAGCGGAGATTCTGCAATCGATAAACGAAGAAAACACGTCCATTCCGGGTATCGAATGGATACTTATCGACGCTGTCGACGATGAGTACTTCTCACTGAGCGATCATCCTGTTGATTCGTACACGTCGACCTTATCCGGCGATGGAGAAATCCGACGCCGGCGGGATACGCCGTTTGTAACGTTGTACCGGAGCTCATCAAAGGTCGATCCGGCGATCTGCGTCGTTTTTGCACCTCATGACCAAACCGACGGCGTTCGGAAGCGGTATCGATGGGCGCTGACCGTACCGATCAGCTCACTGTTACCCTATTTCGAACCGGTCTCCTCGGAGCACATCACCGTTACCGTTCTCGATTGGAACGGGAATCGCATCGTAGGCGCGGATATCAACAGCAGCGGTTTCTCGAACATTGCTACCGATTGGAACGGAACGGGTTTTTCCCCCGCCGCCGCGCGCGATCCGTATCTCGGAATCATGAATCTCGATCTATGGAAAACCTATGCACCGAGTATTCGACAGGAAGCACGATCGGTGCATTCTTTGATTCCGATCTCTACCGCCGGGATATATCTCGTGCTCGAGGATCCAATCATCTCTTCGGAGTCGGTCGAAAATCGATCTATCGCGGTCATTGTCGCGGTCGGCACGATACTATACGCGCTGATAATCGTGCTTTTCGTTAGTTTCCGACGTATGGTAGTGGCGCAAACAAAATCGCTCTCAGAGCTTTCCGATCACAAAAACGTATTGTTCTCGCTGGTGTCTCACAACCTGAAAAACAACCTTGCCGCTATCGCTGCGGAAGCTACATATCGACCGGACAACGAACGTCTTATCGCACCCGTCACTGATGCTTCGCGGGTAGTATCGAACTCGCTCTATTACCTGCAATTTCAGGAGGGAAACTTCCCGGAACCGCCCCGCGAGGCGGTAGATCTGCGGGATCTGGTAGATTTTCTTACCGCACGATGTAACCAGGAAGCGCTCGCGAAAAGACAGGCATTTCGGGTAGTAAACAGCGAGGAAGTACGATGGGTGTCTACAAACCTCGATCTGGCGCTGGATGCGCTCGAGCGCATCCTTATCAACAGCATTCAGCATTCGAGCGAAGACACGTCGATCAGCATAGAATCGGGGACCGGTGATAACGGTCATTGGATAGCGATTGCCGATCACGGACCCGGCTTTCAGAGCTCCGCAACGGAAGTATTTGAATCTCCACCGTTACGTCACAATGGAAGATTTTCACAGGATAGCTCGTTGCGGGGAATCGGCTTGCCGGTTGCACGGGAGATTCTGCACTCGTTGCATGCGGAAATGAAGCTCGATTTTACCGGACCGAACGGAAGTCGTGTAATTGTCACGTTCCCTCACGTGGGCGATATAAGCAAAACACCTGGTTGACAACAGCACGAAAAAACTCTTGAATATGGGATATACGTGTACACTGTCCGGAAGCTCCTGATACTGCTTTGTTGGATGTTTTTGTCCATACAGGGCGTTGCTCAACCTAATCGAACCCTCGTTGTAGGTGCGGATGTCGACTACGCGCCGTTCACCTATCTCTCCGGCGGTAAACCGGTCGGGTTCGATATAGATCTGTTTGATCTCGTGGCGCAGGAAATGGATGTCGTCGCCGAATACCGGCTCGAACCGTGGGCGGAGATTCATCGGCTCGCGAAAGAGCAGGCAATCGACGTAATTCTGAGTGTCGTTTATACCACGGAACGGGATACCTATCTCGATTTCACGGTGCCGTACAATTCGTTCCAGTTTGCCGTGGCGGTTCGGAAAGGCTCCTCTATCGATGCATTGGAGGATCTTCGCCGTAAGTCAATCGCATACTTAAAGGAAGACGCGGTCGCTCCGTTGCTGATGGCGAGCAATGAGATTCAACCCGAATACGTACCGTTTGATACGCTTGCCGAGGCATTTCAATCGGTAGCACAAGGCGAAACTCACGCGGTCATCGCCCCGCAGGCGTGGATTCGGAGCAATCCCGAAGAATCGACTAATAACAATCTACGCATTGTGAAAGAAGACCTCCTGGTTTCCACCTATCGCATGGCGGTTCCGGAATCCGATCCGGGGCTTCTCGATGAGCTCGACCGGGCGATTACGAAGATCAAAGCCGGACCGGAATACCGCACGCTCGAAAAAAAATGGTTCGGTCGAGACACTCACGGATCGACCGGAAGTATAGAGAGATCCAGTTCCGTCACATCGTTTGTCATCGCGGGGTTGGCCGCAGTCATCGCGATCGGGTTCATTCTGTTCTGGTTGATACAACGCAAGTGGGCTAACGGCCGTCGGTGATATCGCCGTACATTCGGGGCGAGGCGACCTCGATCACATGGGCACATTTAAGATTGCATTAAGAAACAAG
>CAYLZA010000176.1:0-6115 GCA_964387575.1 uncultured Spirochaetales bacterium
GGCGCTACCCACAAACCGCCTGACCACACCAGTGTGGTCAGGCGGTTGTTGATTTGGAACTACGTCTCAGCTTTTGTACCTTTACTTAATGGTCCGAATCCTGTTGAAAGTTCGGGCGGAAGTGCCCGTACTTCCCTGAATTCGCCATATGTAGCGGCTTTTGCGTAACGATCTGCCGCAAAATGAGCGTTTCAACAGGATTGGGACCATTATAGGAATGCCGGAGGAGGTAGAAATGAGCTTGGATTCATGGATAAAGGCACTAGACGTAGAGGAATTGAAGCAGGGAGAGCCAAAACACGTTACCGTAGATGGGGAAGAAATTCTGCTTTTGTCGACTGAGGATGAAATTTATGCGGTGGCCCACGGTTGTACACATTATGGAGGACCGCTGAGTGAAGGCACGGTTGACGGGTGTATAGTAACCTGCCCGTATCATCACGCACAATTCGATGTCTCATCGGGAAAGTTGAAAACCCCGCCGGCGCTCGATGATCTGAAGCGATATGAAGTGAAGATCGAAAACGGGGTTGTGTATATTCGCGACGCCGCCGGAGAGCAGTTCCCCGAGGTTTCAGGAGAAGATTCTCGTCGCTTCGTCATAATCGGTGGAGGAGCAGCGGGAAATGCGGCCGCGGAAATGCTCAGACGTGAGGGTTTCGCGGGACACGTCGTTATGATTTCCTCCGACACACATCTGCCCTACGATCGTCCGAATCTCTCGAAAGCATATATGGCGGGAGAGGCTGAACCGGAATGGATACCACTGCGAGATGAAGAGTTTTACGAAAATCTCTCAATAGAGCCTATGCTTAACCAAACCGTGGATTCAATCGACCCGGCTACGCACTCGGTCAATCTTACGTCCGGAATGTCGCTCGAATACGACAAGCTCCTTATTGCGACCGGAGGCTCTCCGCGGAAGCTCTCTGGAACAGAGGTATCGTCCGACGGTATTTACTATCTGAGGACATTTGATGATGCACGAAAAATCTCCGAGCTCGCAGAGAATGCCCGGCGAGTCTTGATACTCGGGGCAAGCTTTATCGGGATGGAAGTAGCCGCATCTCTCAGAAACCGGGATATCGAAGTGGAGCTTGCAGCACCGGAATCGGTACCGATGTCGATTGTATTCGGCGATCGAGTGGGAAAACGATTTCAAAAGCTTCATGAAGAGAACGGAGTCACATTTCACATGGGCACTACGGCTGAGCGCATAGAGGGTGAGAATCCCGTTCGCGTGCATTTGTCCGACTCAACCGATCTGGAAGTCGATTTCGTCGTAGCCGGACTGGGTGTAGCGCCGGCTACATCGTTTTTGTCTGGAACAGGGCTGCTCGACAACAAGGCGGTCCGGGTCAACGGAATGCTGCAAACTGAAGACAAGGATATTTATGCAGCAGGAGATGTTGCTGAGTATCCGGAATTGCGAACCGATGAGCTTCAGCGTATTGAGCACTGGACCGTCGCCGAGTCTCAGGGAAGACACGCAGCGCGAAATATGCTCGGTGCGGATGAACGATATACGGATGTTCCGTTTTTCTGGACGAGGCAATTCGGCAACTCCTTCAAGTACATCGGGCATGTCAAAAAATGGGACGATGTCGTCTATAGCGGCGATGTGGAAAACGGAGAGTTTTTGGCCGGCTACGTAAAAGGCGGTTTTGTCCGGGCCGTTTTTGCCAACGGGTATATGGCAAAGGTCGTCTCATTGGCGGAAAAAATGCGGGCCGGTGAAGCTGTTGAAACCGATGCTATCGGTTCTTAGCCGGTTTATTTCTCGATGTCAATTGCGCTAACCGGGCAGCTGTCGGCCGCCTCCTGAGCTTCAATATAGTGACGATTCAGCCCTCCCGTCATCCTCAGCCGATTTAGTGCGTTTTTACGGTTTTTCTCTTCCCAAAAGATTACCGATTGTTTTAGTATCGAGTCGTTTCTTACGATTAATGCAGCCCAGAGGTTTTCATGACGAAATTCAGGTATTTTTCCGACGAGTCCATACGTACGATTCACGAGGCTTCGCTTACGGTGCTCGAAAAGACCGGAATACATATAGAGCCTGCCGATACGGAGACGTGGGAGCTTCTCAAGGAGGCCGGTGCCTTTGAGGACGGAGAGGAGCGGTTGTGCATTCCGCGTACCGTGGCCGAGGCGGCGCTCGAAAAAATGTGCCGATCGATACATATGTATGATCGAAACGGTGAACCGTCGATAGTCGTCGAAAACGGAAAAACCTATTTCGGCCCGGGCTCCGACGCCATGTACAACTACGATAAGAGGACCGGGAGGTTGTTTGCCACCGATGATTCCGATATGCCTCGCCAATCGACATTACAGGATGTTGCCGAGAATGTTCGGATAGCCGACGCGCTCGGATTCGATTTTATCATGTCGATGGCGCTTCCTCACGAGCTCAGAGGCATGAAGCTGTATCCGGCCGTATTTGCTGAGATGGTGAAAAACTCGCCACGGCCGATCGTATTTACTTCAACGTGCATAGAGGAAATCGAAGCGATCAAGACCATAGCGGAAATTGCGGCGGATGATCCGGCACATAACCCGTTTTATATCGCCTATTTGGAACCGATTTCTCCGCTCAGGTTTGATCCGACCGTCACGAGCAGACTCAAGTTCTGTATGCAAAATGATATTCCCGTTGCATTCGCCGCAGGTGCCAACTGCGGCGGCGGAGCGCCGATAACACCTGAAGGCGGCGTCGTTCAGGGAAACGCCGAGTGTTTGGCGGGAATGGTAATCGCCGGACTTTACACGGACGAGCCGAAATTCGTCTATGGCGCGAACACATCGGCGATGGATATGAACACGATGATTGTGTGTTATGGAGCGCCCGAATGGTTTCGAACCGTGGCAATGTATGCCGAGTTGGGCGATTTCTACAATCTGCCGAGTTGGGGAACCGCCGGTAGCACCGATGCAAGAGTTATCAACTCACAGGCGGGAATGGAAGCCTACGAGGGGATCATGATGGCGCTGCTTTCGTCGAGTACGATGGTTCATGATGTAGGCTATCTGGGACATGGCGAAGTGTATCATCCGGGGATGCTCGTTCTTACGAAGACAATGATCGATCGTGCCCGTTTTCTGCTCAAGGAACCGGATTTGTCTCAGAACGCACTTGCTCTCGAGGTGATAGATCACGTATCCCGTCACAAAGGGTATCTCTATCTGGCTCATGCTCACGCAGCGGAGAATTTTAAATCCGCATTATGGCTGGCTCCGAGATATTTCGAAAAAGGCTATATGGAAGATTGGGATGCAAATCGTTTTCAGGATCAGCTGACGAACGAGGCGAATAAAACCCTCGATTCCGCGCAACCGGATCTGCTCAGTGAAGACCAGGTACGACGAATTGACGGGTGCGTAAACGAAATCGACGGGTAGCCGATTATTGAGATTCGATGTACTCAGTCATTTCGTCAAAGTGCGCTGAAAGCATTGCGCGCGCCTTTTTTGCGTCATTATCGGAAAGCGCCGCATGGATTTTTCTGTGGTGCTTTATCGTGTTTTCCACTTCGTTTTTCTTAAAGCTCGTATAGATCTGCGAATATTTTATGAAATCATATATAGAGTCATACGCTGTTCGCAGGACCGTGTTTTTACTTTCATTGATGATCTCCTGATGATACTGCATATCGTAGTCGATAAACTCGTCTATATGGGCCTTATGGGTTTCCATCTTGTCAATGAGCTTATCCATTCGCTTCAAGTCCTTTTTCTTAATATGGTGAGCCGCCTGTTCAACTGCCGCAAGCTCGATTGCCCGTCTGCCCGTGAGTATCTCGTCGAGATGTACGTTGAAATACGTCGGCGGTACATACCTGTCGGGAATTTTCGCCGGATCGAGCCGTTTTACGTACGCTCCTGATCCCGACCGAATATCGAGAATACCGAGGTTTTTCAACCGTTCGAGCGCCGAACGTAGCGTCCCGCGGCTGATGTCGAGCTGTACACAGAGCTCTCTTTCCGCAGGAAGTCGGTCACCGGGTTTGAATGTATTATCGTATATCCAATGAATGATTTCCTTTGCGGCTTTATCGACAAGCGAGTCTCGCTGGATTTTTGATGGTTCCCTCGTGCTTTGCACGCTGATTCCTCCTTACATAATGCTTCTCTTATGTTCGCGGACCGATGGGTTCGAGAGTAAATGTCCACGACGCGTCCGCAGGTTTGTCTATTGAGTCGAGTGGCCACAGGGGCCGCGAAATATTTTCAAACGAAAAACGTGAGAACACACCCGAAGCGATACCGGGGGTGTCGGCAATGAGAATCTTCGCGGCAAACTTTCCGAAGTCGGCGCGAAATCCGGCCGGTGATTTTACGACGACGAGCTTGAAATCCTTTGGCTCGAGCTCGACACATCTGTACATATCAGGAGTACCTCCCGGGCCGGGGTACTCTACGAAAACGATTGTCGTGTCTCCGGCGCAAACCGTCGCACTCATTCCCATATCGATCGGCAGATTATGTCCACCATGTCCGGTGAGGGTAAAAGTTGCCTCTTTGATTTTTTCCACGCGACCTTCGATTCTGAGAGGTTTGGAGAAAAGTGTATCCCGTTTACCGCCGACCGCGCAACCAAGTTTTCCTCCCTCACCGATTTTTCTTGCATGAGCTACTGTGTCCGGGTCTACGAGAATCGTCAGGGCTCCACCAGGTAGCTCGGCTTGTACGAGCAGGCGAAGCAGATTCGTGCTGTCACCGCCGCCGCCCGAGTTGGTTGCGTCGGCGCTTTCCGATACTACGACCGGAGCGTCCGGCGATTCGGCGGCGATACGTATGCACTGCTCAGGAGGAGTGAGCTCCACATCGAGCATTTCCTTTCGGCTCCAGCACATCGATGCGATTTCATCCGCCGCTCCGTCAGGTTGTGTGTAGGACCGCTCGGAAAAATCGGTGTAGAGAAGCACCGACCACCCGAGATCGGGTATATCGAGCCAGGGCTGCGTCATAAAAAGCGAGCAGCTCGCGTAGCCTTCGTCAGCTTCGAGCTCTCGCAGTCGGTCGAACACAGGTTTGAGAGCCGGGCCGGCGGTGATCTGGTTTTCGCTCATCGAGATCATCGGAAGCCGTTTCATGAAGTACGTAGGCTTCAAACCGGCAAAAACACGTTCGAGCAGCGCCGCCGCTCGTAATCCGGTTTCACGTATGTCTATATGCGGTGATGTTTGAAATCCGACGATAATGTCCGCGTTATCGAGCATTCTTCGGGTGATTTTTGCATGCAGGTCGAGGGCTACGACGACAGGTACGTCGGTGCCTACACATTTTCGTATCGTTTCGAGAAACAGCCCGTCCGGATCGTTTTCGTTTTCGGCTACCATCGCCCCGTGAAGCGACACGAGGAGCCCGTCGAGCTCATATCGATCAAATTCGCCCGTCCCGTTGGCAATAGCCGCGCCGCCTTCTCCGGATCGCGAGCTCGGAGAAAGCTGTGAGCCGAGAACGTCGATGAACCGGTTCAGTGTATCGGCGCCGAGCTTACCGCCCGGACTCGCCTGCGCGCGGATTATTCCGATTGGGGTTGCAGGCTCATCCCATCGACGTAACCCGTCGAGAAATCCCCCGATTTCATTGACATCGCCGAACTTCGTGATGACCTCATCGCCGATGCCGTATCCGAACGACTCAAACGCGGGTAGATCGGTGCGGATCGGATTAAAGGTGTTTGTTTCCTGCTTGATTTGAGCTATACCTATCCGTTTCATCTCTTATACCTCACCGTATAGTACTTCCTCGTTAAAGCCATGTCAATTGGTACAAAAATAAAACCACAGTAGGTTCCACGAAAAAAGGCGATGAATATCCCTCCGACTGTTGACAAAAAGCCTCGACTGGTCCACGCTTTATACCACATCAAACGGGCCGAATACCGGAGGAATACATGAATAAAGCAAACACCGACCTGTTCGAGCAGGCGAAAACGGTCATCCCCGGGGGCGTGAACTCATCGGTACGGGTAAATAAGGCGCTCGGTCACCCGGTGTATGTTTCAAGCAGCCGCGGAAGCCGGATTTGGGATCTGGAGGGCAACGAATTTATCGATATGTGTACCGGACATGGATCGGCGCTCCTCGGCCACGCCCATCCGGCGGTG
>CAYLZA010000177.1:0-6081 GCA_964387575.1 uncultured Spirochaetales bacterium
TATGCTGCGGCGTTTGTCGCGAAAAAGACGCGCAAGATAAATACCTATTGCGATAAGAATAAAAAACGGAAGAAGCAACGCAAGTGGAAGCACGATATATCCTGAAACCGGGCTTTCCAGTGACGCGTCCGATATAATCTGTCGGGCAAAAACGAGAATCAATACTATAAGGATTATATATATCAGAAGGAAGCTTATGAGTGTTGTCGTCGATGTACCCGACGTCCGTACCGTTTTCATGATTCCTTACCTTGATACGAAACGCGCTCCCACGACGATACCGTTCTAAAACCCGGTATTATCACCGGCATCAACGTAAGTGGTGGAACGAGCTTTATCGGCTCGAGCTTGGCACGGCAGAGAACATAGAGCGATTCAGTGTCGTTTTCGGCCTCAACCGGAGGGAGTAGCATTCGATAATTCTCTAACGAAAAGAAAAACTCGAGAAAAGCGCTTGTGTTTTCGAATACGTTTTCGCGTACATTTCCAACCGTGACGACGTATGTTCCGTTCAGCGGATCTTTTCGAGCTTCGTATACAACGGTTGATTCGGCGACAAGCCGATCACCGAACAACTTTCGGATACCTTGTACAGTTCGGTAAGCGCGAAGCTCGAATCGGATCTCGGCTCGATGACCTTCTTCTATCGACTCGATAACTTCCTTATGTGAAAAAAAATCGGTATCATACGAGAACTCGATTACCGTGTCGGCGTATGCGGCCTGGCCGGCACACACCGATACGAGCACGACGAGACGCAGAAAACACGGCGGGAATTTCGTGATTCTCATTCCTCCTCGAACCGGGACTCGAAGAGTTTAACGAGCGCGTCCACCGCCTCCGCCTCGTCTTCCCCTTCGGCGGAAACAACGAGATCGCTTTTGTACGAAGCACCGAGGGTGATTATTCCCATAATTGACTTTGCGTTTATTTTGGTTCCGTCTTTCTCGAGGTAGACCTGTGAGTCGTAGTTGTTAGCGGTCTGTACAATCAGGGACGCAGGACGGGCGTGGATCCCGGCCCTGTTCTTGATGGTTACCTCTTTTTGCGTCATTTAGAACGTATCTTCCTTTTGGAAGTAAAGAGCACGTGCGTTTTCGCTTTCGAGCCATTTCAGTACGTTCTCATCGAATTCTTTTGCGGAGTAATACCCCATTTTTTTGAGCCGCTCGGTCATTGCGGCGACCTCGATAATAACCGCGATATTGCGCCCCGGTTTCACCGGGATACGCAGACTCGGTGAATGGACACCCATCATCTCTTCCATTTTTTCTTCCGATCCGATTCTATCGTACGTCTTGTTCGGATCCCAATCCTCGAGGTGTACCATGAGCTGAACTTGCTTCTTGTCTCGTATTGCCGAAACGCCGAATAAATGCGCAACATTGATTATTCCTAGTCCGCGTATCTCCATGTGATGACCGGTTACGCGATTTGCCGCCTCTCCCATCAGAATATTCCCGCTGATGCAACGTACTTCGACCGCATCGTCACAAATCAAACGGTGACCGCGTTCTATGAGCTCGAGTGCTGTTTCGCTCTTTCCGACGCCGCTTTCACCAGTAATCAGTACGCCGACACCGAACACCTCGACGAGAACTCCGTGGATAACCTGACGAGGAGCGAAAATCGAACCGAGCACGCGAAGAAGACGGTTCGTAAATATCGCGGTGGGCAAACTCGTCTGGAGCACCGGACACTCCACCTCCTCGGCTTTCTGGATGAACTCTTCGTGAGGAGTAAGTGAATGCGAAAAAACGCTGCAGGGAATCGGGTATTCGAACAACTCGTTGATTGTATCTACATTGCCTTCACGGTGGAGCTTGTCAAGAAACGCGGTTTCTCCGCGACCGAAAATCTGGATTCGCTGATATGCGAATTTCTCGAAAAAACCGCCGAGTGCAAGACCGGGTCTGTTTATATCAGGGGCCTGGATCTCTCGTGCCAGACCGGGTCTCCCGGCGATGCATTTCAGCTCCAACGCGTCGTGTTCTTTGAGATCGAGGTCGAGCAGATCGAGAACGGTGAATTTTTCCATACTATGTGTCAGTGTTCCTGTACCTTATCCTTTTCCTTGTTGATTTTCACATCCATCTTATCAAAAAGCAGATCGATTCCCTTTATAATATTAAAGGTTTCGACTTTTATATGGGCAGACGTTCCGAATTGAAAGTTGATCGTCACCTCTGCCGAATACCCCCTGGTTTCCTGCGTGAGTGTAAACAATAGATCGACTATCAGATCTTCGGCGTAGGACAGGCGTTTCAGTTTCTTGTTCAGGTAATCCCGGATCCGCTGATTGATGTCCATATGAACACCCTTGAGATCGATATTCATAGCGCTCTCCTTGTTCCTGGTGGTTTTTTGTAAATGTCTATCTCTTGTACGATGAATCGATGTCGAGCTCATTTCGATATTTGGCGACGGTTCGACGTGCGATACTGATTCCCTGTTTTTTGAGCACATCCGAGATTTTCTGATCAGACAACCGTTTGTTCGAGGAATCATTCTCGATGATTTCCTTTATGATCTGCTTGACCCCTTCTTTTGAATAGCGTGAACCGGAAGACCCGGCACCCGAGATAGAGTTCGAAAAAAAGTATTTGAGCTCGAAAATTCCCCACTCGGTTTGTATGTACTTTGCGGTGGTTATTCTGGATACCGTCGTTTCGTGCACATCCACCTCGTCCGCGATATCCTTGAGCGTGAGCGGTACGAGATATTTGGGGCCTTTCACGAAAAAATCGCGCTGAAACTCGACCACCGCCTTCGCGATTTTGAGCAGTGTCTGGTTACGTTGGTGGATGCTTCGAATGAACCACTTTGCATCTTTCATGCTGTTTTGGGCAAACCGGCGAACCTTCTTTGCCTCCGCGGATCCGTTTTTGTCGTTTATGATATCGGTAAAAAAAGGGTTTACTCCGAGTACCGGTATCTCCTCATCATTGAGTATCAGAACGAATTCGCCGTTTTTGATCCGCACCTGTAAGTCCGGAATGACGTACGTGGTTTTTTCGGTCGAGTAGCGTCTTCCTGGAAGCGGATCGAGTGTCTTAATAAAATCGAGTATGGATTGCACCTGGGAAGCTGAAATTTTCAGTTTTCTCGCGATCTCGTCGATCTTGCCTCGTTCGAGAAGATCCAGATGATCTTCGATTACTTCTCGCGTGTGATCCGGGGCTCCTCCGACGAGCTTCGTTTGTACCGTCAGCGATTCTTTGTATCCGGATGTGCAGGTCCCGATCGGTTCGAAGCTCTGAATAAGCCGCTTCAGATGTGGAATGAAAACCGCATCATCCCCTTTGACCAGCTTAGCCGGATCCTCCATATGAAATCCGTTTTCATCCAGATTCATTATCAGCAATTCGCCGATATTGAACTGCTTCTCCTCGATAGGCTGAAGCCGCAGTTGCCACATGAGGTGATCGTGGAGCGATTCGGGGCGGGAAAGCGCACCTTCCATGAACTTACGCTTCCGGTCACTCGCTTCTTCATCCAGCGGGCGTCCCGGATCGGAGGAGTTCTCGAAGTAGTCGTGATCCTCGGCCCGAGAGTCCACCTCGGAATCGAGGGAATCTTCCGATTTATCTTCGACCACCTCGAGCGCCGGATTCCGTTCTATCTCTTCCTGTATTCTGAACTTGAGCTCCTGCAGCGGTAGCGCCATCAGCTGAATCGATTGAAGCAGCTGAGGGTTCATTTTCAGCGTTTGTTGTTGGGTTAGTATCGGTCTTTGATACTGCACTTACGGCTCCGCGAGTCTATATACTAATTAAATGCTACGTGGTTGGCTTTGTCAATGTTGACCGGCACCGGAACCTACATACGGAAATCTCTTCCGAGATACACCTGCCTGGCGAGCTCGTTTTCGAGCAGCTCCTCTTTCGTGCCGCTGACGAGAATTTCACCGAGATTGATGATATACGAACGATTGGTTATCTCGAGTGTATCCCTGACGTTGTGATCGGTGATGAGTACCCCTATACCTCGTTTCGAAAGGGACGCTACGATGCTCTTGATCTCATATACCGCAATCGGATCGATACCCGCAAACGGTTCATCGAGCAGGAGAAATTTCGGACGAATGGCGAGCGATCTGGCAATTTCGGTTCGTCTTCGTTCACCGCCGGAAAGGGTAAACGCCTTTTGTTTACGAACGTGATCGATACCGAGCTCTTCGACAAGATGATCGAGCTCTTTCCGTTTTTCGCGACGGGAAAGATCCCGGCGTGTCTCGAGAATCGCCCAGATATTTCCTTCGACGGTCAATTTTCTGAACACCGATGCTTCCTGCGGCAGATAGGCGATGCCCGAACGGGCTCTGCGATACATCGGTTTTTTGGTCATGTTGCGGTCGTTGAGAAAGATCTTTCCTGCAGTAGCTCGGATAAAACCGACGATCATATAAAAGACCGTGGTCTTGCCCGCACCGTTTGGTCCGAGAAGTCCGACGATTTCTCCGTTTTTCATCGAAAAACTGACATCCTGTACTGCGGCTTTACGACCGTAGTTTTTTTTCAGTCCTTCGACGCGAAGCGTTTCGGTTTTTCCCGTTTCAGGGGGCACTCTCTGCCTCTCCATTCGCCGTTGTCGTATCTACTACGGTTCCTCGTACCCGATCCTCGAGAGTGATTTCGTCGGTATCGAGGTTTATCGTGATACGCAGTGCGGAATACTCATCACCATTACGCGTAACCCGGGGAAGCCCCGAAAGCTCGAGCGAATTGTCCGCCCGGTTGTAGCGGGCAAACTCCGATCTACACGTGAGCTCCGAGTCCTCGGTAACTTTGAGGATTCGTACGCCGATTTGCAGGTAGAGCGTGTCTTCGTCACCGAGATACTCAAAATATCCGCTCTTTACGACCACGTTGTTCTCTACATCCTGCATTTCGACATATCCGTCGACACGCGTTATCTCCTCGACCCGATCGTAATAAAGGGTGTCGGTCTGGAGCCGTATACCACGCTCGTCGTCACGTACGCGAACATCGCCTTCACACTGAAAATACCGGAAATTATCACCGGTAATTTCAACTCGGTCCGCTTCTATAACCGTTTCCCCGGAACGGACCGTTGCACCACCGGAAAGCACCGTGTACTCCTTGCCTTCGGCCAGACTCGCCCGTTGCGTACCCGCGGACCAACTTACTTCTTCATCACCGGGAAGCGAAGCAACCAGAGCGATCAAATAAAGCATTAATAACGAAGCTTTCGGGAGGCGATTCCGGCTCATTCATTTTGCTCCTCGGGGACATAACGCCCCGTAACGGAACCGGAAAACATCACTTCTTTTCGTCTTACATCGGCTTCGAATCCTACGCCCTGTATCCGTGACCCCGAGTCTTCACGGACGGAGACCGTTCCGTCGTTGCTTCCGCGTAGGCGTTTCTCCTGATTGTCCCAGTACAAGTATTCGGCGGTGACCGTTGCCGATTCGGTGCTCGAATAGAACCTGAGATTTCCCTCGATTTCCGCGTTCTCGGTTCCGGTGAAATAAACT
Source organism: uncultured Spirochaetales bacterium (assembly GCA_964387575.1). GTDB lineage: Bacteria > Spirochaetota > Spirochaetia > ARS1246 > ARS1246 > CAYLZA01. The sequence continues at coordinate 5,501 of CAYLZA010000177.1, forward strand.
GCGCTATCCGCGCGACCTTCGGTCGCGACGTCCCCATCGCTCCCGTATTCGGTGAACCTCACATTCGTCAGATACGTTTCTTCCTTGTTCACGAAAAACTCGGCCTTGTCTCCTTCGATCAGAAAAGCAGGTGAACCTTCCTTTATCGATGTGTACCGAAAGTTCTCGAACACCGAATCGGGGATGTCCTCCGACATGTCATCGGAAACATACGCGTCCGAATAATCGAGACTGCATCCGACGAATTGAATGAAGAATATTGCCGTAACGACCACCCGCATGAGCCGACCGACGGTTTTTACGGTACGTACCCCGGTTATCGCGAACGCCGGGAGTCCGAAAAGACGGACGGCGAAGTGCTTCGCGTCTCCCACCGAATTCAAGCTACGATATCCCATTGAGTCCGGCGCCGACGAAGCTGCTAAATAGTGGATGCGGATCGATAAGGGTGGAACGAAACTCCGGATGAAACTGCACACCTACTCCCCATCGATGATTCGGCCACTGTATAGCTTCCACGAGCTCTCCGTCGGGTGTCACCCCGGCGATAATCAAATCGGCCTCCTCGAGCGATTTTCTGT
>CAYLZA010000178.1:0-6080 GCA_964387575.1 uncultured Spirochaetales bacterium
CCGGGAACAAAAAGCTTGCCGATATCGGTCTGTATCTCAAGGACCGAATTTCCGATCATTTCAAAGCGAAGCAGATCCCGGCGAGCCTCAAGTATATCGATCCGAGCTACATGATCAGAAGTACCCCGGCCCAACCGAACGACTCGATTTACTGTGCGCGTCTCGGCACGCATGCTGCACACGCGGCTATGGCAGGAAAGACCGAGTTACTGATCAGCCTCGTCAACAACCACTTCGTGCATCTTCCGACGTACATGGCTGTGTCACGAAGAAACCGAGTGGATCCGGAAAGTAGCCTCTGGAGAGACGTGCTCGAATTAACGCGTCAGCCGACGGTCATGACAAACGGATCTTCCGGCGCCGGACCAGGAGCTGACCAATCCGGCTGACCGCGCGAGAGTGATCAGCCGACTCGCTTGTGGAGTCAGGCAATTCATAATTGTCAGCCTTGATCTTCGGAAACACTGATATATGTTTCGAGATAGACCGTGTCACCGGGAGAGGGGGGTGTCTCATCGAGATAGAGCCGAATGTCGGCTTGCACCTCACCGGTTCCACCAGCGATTACCAGCCCCTGCGCGATTGATTTTTCGACTCCTTCTCCCGTAAGCCGCTTGACCAGTACGGTATCTCCCTGTTCGGGCGATACATCGGCTCCCGTTCCGACGGCTATGGTGATCTTTCCTGCTTCGAAGTTCCCGACCGTTCCGATTTCCACCAACCGTTGCAACGTACCCGACCCGGCTCCGGTCGAGTCGTCCGCGGCCAGCTCATCAATTCGATCAAAAACCCGTTTATAGAGCAGATCCTTTGACGCAAGCGCATCAAATGCGGCGCGTGCAACAAACGAAGCGGTGTCGCCGGCTTTCAGCAGATCCGCGTAGCGGAGTATCTCGTTCAACGCAGTTTTTCGCCCGCTTTCGGCAGCGACCGCCGCCTCGGTATCAACGAGTGACTGAACAATCGCGCTTCGAAGCGTAGCCACATTCGGGAAAATATCTTCGGCGACATTCCGAAGAAATGAATCAAACCGAGAGGAAGCCTCCCTGATTCGTGAACCGTCCTCGGCAAGCTCCTCTTCGATACGTCGCTTGTACTCCTTATACCGGGTTTCGAAACCGACGAGCGTTTCCTTCGCATCTGCAGCTTCGGCTTTCAAGGTCTCCACGGTCTGCATTGCCTCTTCGGCCTCCGCCCGTGCGTTTGCCGTCTCTTTTTCTGCCTCGGCCTGTTCCTGCTCCGCAGCCTCCGCGCGACTCCGGGCGGCTTCGGCAGCCGAGCGGGCTTCAGCGAGCTCCGATTCGGTTTCCGCCAATCTGTCTTCGAGCACCTCCAATTCGCCGGACAAGGTTTGAATCGTATCCGATTTTTCCACCAGTTCCTCACGTATCGCTTCGAGCTCTTCGGAAAGCGCATCGTTTGAGCTTCCGGACGAATCACGCAACTGTGCCACCTCCTCTTCGCTCTTCTCGAGCTTCGACTGAAGCTCGGAATAAGCGGTCTGCAGTTGTGCCTGCGAGGTTTGAAGCTCCTCAGCACGATTCCGCCAAACCTTTACCTGCTCCTGTGCCGCTACTGCGGCTTGACGCTCCGTTTCGGCTCGGTTCTCGGCTTCTTCGGCCTTCCGTTCGGCTGCTTCCGCCCGTTTCTCCGCGGTCTCCGCACGGGCAACAGCGTCCTCGGCCCGTTTCTTTGCATGTGAAAGCTCTGTATGCACCGACTCCAATCGATTCTCGGCTTCAGAAGCCCGTGTTTCCGCGGTCTCGACGCGTCGTTTTTCGGCTTGAAGCTCCCGCCGGAGTGTTATCACCTGTGCCGTTTGCTCGGTGGCCGTCTTCTTCGCCTCGTCCCGTTGCGATTCGAGGTCGTCGATTTGAGACTCGAGCGACGAAACCTCCGCCCGTTCTTCCCTGAGCACCCCCTGGAGATTCTGCACCTGACGCATCAAGGCAACCGCCTCGCTGCGTCTGTCCTCGACCGATGCTTCGAGTGCTCCAATTTGCTCGTTTGCGTTTCTTGTCTCGAGTCGTGCGCTCGCGAGGGCATCGTCCTTTTCCTCCAGACGTTCCTGAAGCGCGTCTGCCCGTTCCCGCTGGTTCTGAAGCGCATCCTGCATCGACTGTACCTGTCGCATCAACGCGGTCGCCTCGCTGATTTTCGATTCGAGCTGGTCGTCGAGCGAATCTATCTGTTGATCCCGTTCGTCAACCATCGCCGAAAGCGTCTCGATCCGGGCGTCGCTCTTGATAGCGCTTTTCTCCATTTCCGCAATGCTTCTGTTCGCACGGGCAAGCTCGCTCTCGAGCGTACGAATCCGGGAGTTTGCATTTCTCACGTCTCGTTGTGACGCGCTCAATCGGGACTGCAACCGATCGATTTCATCCTCTCGTTCTGCGACGGTGGATTCTAAAGCCGATACCTCGCGCGAGTGTATACGCTGCATCGTATCGAAAAGCGAGTTTATCGCCTGTTTCTCCATATTAGTAGCTGCACCTCCGAGCGCAGCTTGACGATACGCCTCTATCGCACGACTCGGATCCTCTTCGAGATACCCGGCGGCCTCCTCGAGCGCATCGGCCGTTCGCTCCTGCAGCAACTCGAGCTCGATCCGTTCGATCTCACTTCTTGCATGTTTCATGCTCGGAACCATGTCGATTGCATCCCGATACTCGGACAACGCCTTCGACATCTCTCCAATCGAAGTTAGCTCATCCCCTCTCGTAACCAATCCACGGGCAGCGGTGAGAAGATTTGCCGTTTGAATGATTGATTCGCGCGTCTTTTCCTGATCTGCGGCGGCCTGCATTTCCACGAGTCGTTCGAGGGCGTCGATGACAAAGAGATCCGCCTCTCGTCTGCGTGATACGACCGGAAGTTGGTCAACCGTCGGATCGAGTAAAATTTGGCGCAGATTCGCCAGGGCTTCCTCGGCCGCCTCGAACTCGTCGGAAGCGAGCTGCCGCTCGACGACATCGTAGGTACCGATGATATTGTCCGATATAAGCATCTCCTGTCGGCGCGCCGTGGTAAGCTCTTCGATCTCGTCCTCAGCTTCGCTCGTCCGTGCCTCGAGACGACGCTGCTCCTCTTCGTATCGCGCCTTTAACTCCTCTTCTCGAAGCGCCGCCCGTTCGGCGAGGTTTTCACGCTCGCTTCTCGCCTGTTCGAGAAGCTGCTCGGTCATCGCTTTGGTCTCTTCGAGCTCCCGTTCCTTTTCAGCGATTTCCTCCTGCATCTGCTCACGATACGCAGCTATTCGACCTTCCTGCTCGAGACGAACCTCGGCTTCGAGCTCTTCGAGCTCACGTTCTATCTCCGCTTCACTTCGTCCGAGCGCCTCCAGTCGCGAACGTTCGAGAGAAAGTTGCTGCTGAAGGGATTGACGAAGCTCCGCCTCCCGTTCGGCAATCTCCTGTTCCATTTGATTCTGAATTTGATTGCGTTGCTCATCGAGGCTTTGAAGCTGTTCCCGGATTCCGGCTATTTCCTGATCCTTCTCTTCGAGCCGCGCTTCGGATTCACGTCGTATTGCCGCTATGAGCCGTCCTTCGGCGCTCATATAGCTCTGCGCCTCGACGCTCAGCGTCTCCTTTTTCTGTTCGGTATACCAGTCGGCAAAAAAGAAGACGCCGACGACAACTGCAACTGCAAGAACATTGATCATGACCGGGAACAGTACGCCCCGTTTCTTGGGTTTGAAATCAAAGAGATCCTCGGTTATCGGGATGCGGTTATTTTCGACTATCTCGGCTATCTGTTCCGATATTTCCCGTTCTTCGTCCTCGTTTACGGACGGATCTTCGCTGAGGATTGTTTCCTGACTATCTCCCACGGTTGTCGCCCACCTTTCTATCTCTGTTTATCGGCCGATAATCCTTTTATACATGTAACTTTATTGACGGTTCAGTTGTCTAATGTTAACGTACAGTCCACGAGGCTTGCTATAACCCGCACGATACGGACGGATCGTTGAGCATCAGGTTCAAGATCATTCTCATCGTACTCCCCCTTCTCATCGCCGGATTACTTACGATCGGTATTTTTTCGGCGTATTCGGCACGCAGCGGTATGACGAGAATCGCCATGGAGTCCCTCGGTTTCAAGGCCGAAGAACTGCGTACATATGCAAATAATCAATGGAGTCTTCTGGTTTCGAACGGGCTTACCGAGCGTGATGAATACCGTGAAATCACAAAAAACGCTATATCCTCGTACGCGTCGTCGCTCATCAGGAGCGATTCCGAAATTATTTTTGCGGTAAACGAAAACAAAGAGATCGCGTTTGCGACGGCGGCGGTCAAGCTCGATACAGACGAGAAGCTCGTCCTTGGCAATCTGAAAAAAAACGGAAGGGAAGGGTGGATCGAAATAGATGCGGGTAACCAGCCGAGAGTCGGCAACGGATTCGTATTCGATCCGTTCTCCTGGTACGTGCTCGTCACCGAAGGCGAGTCGGCTTTCTATCGTGAAGTAACCCAAATCCAGCAACAGAGCTTTATCATCCTCGGGGCGTCGCTGGTGATATCTGTCGCACTGCTTCTGATATTCTCAGGTTATATCACCCGTCCGGTCAGACGCGTTGCGCAGGCGATGAGAGATATTATCTCATTCAATGACATGTCGCGCCGGGTCGAGGTTGAATATAAGGATGAAATCGGCGAGCTTGCGCATACGTTCAATATCATGATTACACAGCTCGATCGCGCGTACGGTCAGATCAAGGATTTCGCCTTCAAAGCGGTCGTCGCAAAGAAAAACGAACACAAGGTGCGAAACATTTTCCAGAAATACGTTCCGAAGGACGTCATCGATTCGTTGTTCATGAATCCCGAACATATGCTCGTAGGTGACAACCGTGTTCTGGCGGTTCTGTTCTCAGACATTCGCAATTTCACCACCCTCTCGGAAGGTTTCATGCCCGAAGATCTGGTGAGCGCCCTGAATCAGTACTTCGAAATTATTGTCGACATCATCATGTCACACGACGGAATCGTGGATAAGTATATCGGTGACTCGGTCATGGCGTTTTTCGGAGCACCCGTGCAACACGAGAACGACGCCGCGGCAGCGCTCGAGGCCGCGTTCGACATGAGAGAGGCAATCGATAAATTCAATGAGAAACAAAAAAAAGAGGGGAAACCTCCATTTAAAACGGGAATGGGCATCAACTACGGAATGGTAACCGTCGGGAACATCGGAACTGAGAAGAAAATGGACTATACCGTTATCGGAGACATGGTGAATCTGGGTAATCGCCTGGAGGGCCTGACTAAAATCTACAAGCAGGATATCATTTTCTCGGAAAGCGTGTATAGAAAAGTAAAGGATCTGTATCCCTGTCGTATGGTGGATAAAGTTGTCGTAAAAGGAAAGACAACCGGAGAGCGGATATTTACCGCGGCTCGCAAATTGGACGAAAAACACAAAAAGCTGTGGGCATACCATCATGCCGGTCTCAAACACTATTACAGACGGGAGTTCGAGCGGGCAAAGAAGTATTTTCACGCTGCTCGCCGGTTGGATGGAGTCGACACGGTCTCCGAGATTTTCTTCGAACGTGCAGACGGGCTTATCAGAACTCCTCCGCCGAAAAAATGGGATGGGCAGGAGGTGATTACGGAAAAATAGAACTAACGCAAACTTAGCGAAAATCCATTTGCTATAATTTTTTTTTCATTGTAAAATAACGGAAGAAACTTACACCAAGGAGACCTCCATGAAAAAGTTACTCTTTACGGTTCTCATGATTAGTATTGCGTGGGGAGCTTTCTCACAGGCGGTCGACACCAGCCAGATCGATCCGTCTAAAATCGATGTGTCCGACGCGGTACTTACTATTGCCGGACCGGAAAGCGTTTATGTACGTAATATCAACTACGACGGCACTAAGCTTTCTGTCCTGCTCAAGTACAACGGCCAAGGTGGGGCAACCATCTACGGTCCGTACACTAACGAGGACAAGCTGCTGTACGACTCCTATGAGCTTGGGTACGCAGATCTACGTCTACAGGGAAACGATACGCTAATCGTATCCGATCTCATTCTCGGTGGAGAGGGTTACGCAGGTCGTATGAAGTACG
>CAYLZA010000179.1:0-2106 GCA_964387575.1 uncultured Spirochaetales bacterium
GGCGATAGCCTCATACCGGACGCGGATACGATCGGGTTTTTCCGACCTGCTCGGTCTGCCTCCCGAACAGGTGAGCGTGAAAGCCAGGACGAATGAGGGTTTCGATTCGGTAGGATCAGGGAACAGCATAGCCTGTTATACGGTTGTGCTTCTCGAGCACGAAGATCGCGACGAAGAAAGCGAATGGCTTTGAATCCTCCGGCTCGTACGGTCTTTTCGCGGGTGAGAAACTATCTCTCCGACTCAGAAACCCCGTCGGTCAACAAAGTCGCCGATCAATCTCGAGACCCGTATCGTGTGCTCATCGCAACGATGATATCACTTCGAACCAAAGACGAAGTTACCGAATCGGCGTCGTCACGACTTTTTTCGGTCGCTCCCGATGCACAAACTCTTGCACGACTTCCTGAGGAACGGATAGCGGAGCTTATTTATCCGGCGGGTTTTTACAAAACGAAGGCACGTAGCCTGCGTAAAACCGCTTCGATAATTTGTGATCGGTACGATGGTTCGATTCCCTCGGACAAAGAGAAGCTCGTGGAATTACCCGGCGTCGGGGTGAAAACCGCCAACCTTACCCTGAATCTCGGATTCGGCATCGCCGCCATATGCGTGGACACTCATGTCCACCGTATATCAAATCGACTCGGCTGGGTCTCTACCGAATCACCGGAAAAAACCGAAAAAGCACTCGAAAAAGTGCTTCACGAATCGTACTGGATAGAGATCAACGCGCTTTTTGTTTCGTATGGAAAGCGAGTATGCACACCGGTAAGCCCCCACTGCTCGCTTTGTCCTCTCGAGACCGCATGCCCTAAGAAAGGCGTCACTCGCAGCCGTTAAACGGGCCGTTTCAGTTCGTGCGTCGGCCTGCGTAACAGCAAGGGGTTCGGGTTGTGCAATGATAGAACCGGCAGTCGCTACATCCGGCCGATTAACGGGATCGCAAATGCCTCTGGTTTCTCCGGTGCCGACTACTCGTCTTCCGCAATCAACAGTGTTTTCGGATCGAGCCTGAGATGAAGATCCTTAGAAACGGTTTCATCGTGATCCTTGAGCAGCCTGAGTTGTACATGATCGTTCGAGTATTCGAGGGTAAGTACGATCGCAGCTTTTTCGAGATAGTGCTCGAGCGAATCGGGAAGATTGCCGTCGGTCTGCTGCTCGGATGTTGACACGCTGAACCAGACTTCAATCCCCTCTTCAGCCGCAAAACTCTCGATAGTCTCGATGTCCTCGAGCTCGGCTTGTGAAAGATCGAATCCGTCGATGATAATCGTATGCGCGTTGAAATGACCGTCCCTGTTCAGCGCCTTTATGCTCTTAACGACTTGCTCGGTCCTAATCGCCTCCTGATTGAAGTTCATGATTACACGGTTTTTTATGATTTCATCGTGGACATCCACGGCGCTTTCGAGCTCACGTTTTTTCGCGATCTCTCTGAAAATATCTTCGTACCAGCTGATAATGTGATCGACTCGCGTGGAAAACGACACGTGAATAACGTGTTTACCCTGGAACAACTTGTCGGTTGCGATATGCACCAGACATGCAGTTTTTCCCACGCCTTTCGGGGAAACGATCATGCCGATGTTCCCCGGTCCGGGTCCCCCGTGACTCGATTTCTCGAAAATCCGCAGGGGACTCCGCTTTATCAATTCGGACTTTACCATTTGATCACTCCCTTACCGTGTATTCAGCGCGCCGCTACCTGGCCGCAACGGTCTCTTTTTTTTTTGCAAAACTCTCGATCAGTTCCTCTACGATGCTCTTCGGTACCCGGTCGTATTTGAGAAACTCCATCGTGTACTCGGCTTTACCTTGCGTCAGCGAGCGAATAACCGTCGAATAGCCGAACATTTCGCTCAACGGGACATCCGCATCCACCCGGGTAACGGTTTCGTCTTCGACCGAGCTGACGATGATGCCGCGGCGCTGATTAATACTGCCGAACACATTTCCGGAGAACTCCGGCGGTGTCTCTATCGAGACACGCATGATCGGCTCGAGAATCTGCGGACCCGCCTTGCGATACACTTCCCGGAACGCCGCAATCGAAGCGGTATGAAATGCGAGATCCGACGAGTCGACCGAGTGAGCGCTTCC
>CAYLZA010000179.1:2116-6067 GCA_964387575.1 uncultured Spirochaetales bacterium
GAAAACCGATAAGTGCACCTTTCTTCATTGCATCCTTGAATCCCTTGTCACACGCCGGAATGAACTCGGTCGGTATCGCGCCGCCACGAATTTTATTTTCGAACTCGTACTCTTCGGTTTCAGCCGGCTCGATATATCCGGCCACACGTGCAAACTGTCCCGAACCTCCGGTCTGCTTCCGATGGGTGTAGTTGAACTCAGCCTGTTTGGTGATCGACTCACGATACGCAACCTCCGGCGCGCCCGTTTCCACATCCGCTTTATACTCACGTCGCATCCGCTCCACATACACATCGAGATGGAGCTCACCCATTCCCTGAATAATCGTCTGGTGCGATTCGGGATCGACGTATGTCTGAAAGGTCGGGTCCTCTTTTGTAAAGCGATTGAGCGCTTTGCTCATATTATCCGCGGATTTCTTGTCTTTTGCCTGCAACGCAAGCGAAATAACCGGTCGCGGCACGTACATCGAAGTCATCGAATAGTTGAGCTTCGGATCTACGAACGTATCACCGGAGGCGCAATCTATGCCGAAAAGCGCAACGATATCACCACATCCAGCCTCGTTTATCTCCTCCATGCTCGCCGCATGCATTCGCACGAGTCGGCCGACTCTGAACTTCGACTGAGAGCGGGAGTTGAAAAGCTCCTGACCTTTTTTGACCTTTCCCTGATAGATACGGATATAGGTGAGCTGTCCGTATACCCCGTCTTCGAGCTTGAATGCAAGCGCAACGGTCGGCGCATCAGGCTCGGTGGTGAGTTTTACCTCTTCCTCATCCCGGTCGAGATCGAGCGCGACATTTTCCACCTGCATTGGATTGGGCAGATAGTCTACGATTGCATCGAGAAGATCCTGCACACCTTTGTTTTTATAAGCGGACCCCAAGTATACGGGAACCATGCCGCGGGAGATAGTGCCCTGACGTACGGCGGTCTTGATGAGCTCCTCGGTTTCCTCTCCTTCGAGAAACGCCTCGGCAAGCTCGTCGGAAAACATCGATACCGCATCGACCAAGGTTTCCCTTTTTTCTTCGGCTTGTGCGCGAAGCTCTTCGGGTATCTCCTCGATACGTACATTCTCTCCCATATTCCCTTCGTAATAATGGGCTTTCATGGAAACGAGATCGACTACTCCTGCATGTTTGTCCTCGAGACCGATCGGAATCTGCACCAACACCGCGTTCAGACCGAGTTTCTCCTCGAGCTGGTCACGTACCTTGAGCGGATTTGCTCCGGTACGGTCGCATTTATTGATAAACGCCAGATGCGGAACCTTGTAACGTTTGAGCTGCCGATCCACGGTAATCGATTGAGATTGAACACCCCCGACCGAACAGAGAACGAGAACTGCTCCATCGAGAACTCTCAGAGCGCGTTCGACCTCTATAGTAAAATCGACATGCCCGGGAGTATCGATAATATTGATAGGATGATCCTTCCACGAGACATTTGTCGCCGCCGAAGCGATCGTTATTCCCCGCTCTTTTTCGAGCTCCATCGAATCCATTGTCGCACCGACGCCATCCTTTCCACGAACCTCGTGCATCGCATGGATTTTCCTGCTGTAAAACAATATTCGTTCGGTCAATGTGGTCTTTCCCGAATCGATATGGGCGCTGATTCCTATATTGCGCATAGCATGAAGCGAGTTATTCATATGTGTTCAGTCCTTACTCAAATTATACGTGAAATTTGCCTACGTGTGCCAGGAAACGATTAAGTGCGGCGATTGAATGCGAAATATACGAATTTTCGTGTATGTGATCAAGCACCTCAGCTTTGCGCCGGTCATTCCCGCTCGCCGGCAGCTGCAGCCGTGGAGATTTATTGGCTCTCCGAATATAGTGTAGCTACATGCCGGCCGAGATATACATCGGAACAAGCGGATACTCGTACGCCGATTGGGTCGGTCCGTTCTACAAAGATGGGATGGAGCGATCCGAGTTCTTGCCGTATTACGCGCATCGATTTCCCTGTGTCGAGCTCAATTTTTCCTACTACAAGCAACCGGATTCACGTCTGCTCGAACGAATGGTCACTTCCACTCCCGATGATTTCCTGTTTACGATAAAGGCACATCGATCACTCACGCATGAAATCGGAGGCTCCTGGCGCGACGAAGCCAAAACATTCATAGAGGCTATCGCCCCGCTCGAACAGTCCAATCGTCTCGGGGCAGTGCTTTTTCAGTTTCCCTACAGCTTTCATTACGAGCCTGTAAACAGGCGATACCTCGCCCGTTTGTGCGATGTGTTTTCCGACCGACCGGTTGCGGTGGAGTGGAGAAATCGTGAATGGCAGCAGGATTCGGTCTTCGCCGAGCTCGAGCAACGAAAAATCGCCTACGTCATGGTCGATTATCCGCCGATCGATTCACTCCCGGATCCGATCGCTCGCGTCACGGCACCGGCCGCGTATCTGCGGTTTCACGGCCGAAACAGCGAGTCCTGGTGGACCGGTGACAACAAAAGCCGATACGACTATCTGTACGACGATGAAGAGCTCGACGAATGGAGCGGTAAAATCGCCGAGACCGCCGGCAAGGCGAAAATCCTCATTGTGATGTTCAACAACCACTGGCGCGGACAGGCGGTGCGCAACGCGGGACGACTCAGGGAGATGCTCGAAAAACGGGGTGATCTATCGGTTTATCGACCAAAAACGTGATGTCTGGATGTCTGCAACGGCTGCTGGATTCAACCTCTGATCGTAATCGGTTCGACATTTTCGAAAAGCTCCGCATGGGACGGATGACAGGTGAACAGCAGTATCTGGGCTTTTTCGGAGAATCGATCTATCAGCTCCGATGCAAGTCGCTGTCTTTCAGGATCGAGATCCACCATCGGATCGTCGAGCAGGAGAAATCCTTCCGCATCATCGAGATAGCGATCGGCCATCGCGAGCCTGAGGGAGAGCGAGAATACGTTTTTCGTACCTTCCGAGAGAAACTTGTACGGGAGTGCAACACCTTCAGCGTCCGTCACGGTTCTCGGCAGATCGTCCCATCCGAAAGGTCCTCGATAACGACCGGATGTTGCCTTCTCGATCAACCCGGAAAATCTCCTCTCCACATCACCAAACAGCTCATCTCCGGGCTCATCGAGTATCCGATCCGTAGCCTCCAGCACCCGTTGGATCGCTTCACCCCGCCGTTTGACCGCATGAAAGGTGTTCGTTGCCTCTTCCAACCTCGCGGATAGCTCCTCGGTAGATTCGGACGGGAGCTCGGACCCGAGCTCGGCCCGCTCTTCGATGAGCTCATTTCTTCGCTCCCCGAGCTCACCGATCAACGTGCGTTTCTTCTCGTATGCACCGATAAAATCCTCGGCGGAATCGTACCCTTCGGGTATCGAGCTCGTATTCTCCAGTTCTTCATCGAGCTCGCGCTTGAGCGCGGAAGCGGTGGTCATCGTCTCGAAAAGGGAATCTCTGTCGGAGTAGAGCTTCGAGAGCTCCCGGAGCCGCTCATCGATCTTACCTCGTGATTTCTCGAGTCCGGCTATCGTATGCTCTTCACGGGCAACATCGGTGGCTATCTCGGCTGCCGATCGTTTCTCGTCCATCGGTGCATTTTCGTCGCACAACTCGATCAGCTCATCGTACGTCTGCTCCCCGAGCTCTTCACTAATTCTCGATTCAAGCGATTCCACCTCTACTTGTCTCTTGCCGTACAAACGCGCCGCTTCTTCAGCTTCATCGATCGACTCGAATCCGAAAGATCTCAAGGTTTCTCCGATCTCCTCCTTCGCCTTTCTGTATCGTCCGAGAAGATCCTCCCTGAGCGACTCCCCGGCCCGAACGATCAGCGACAAACCGTCATGCTCGATACCGACTTCGCCGTCACCGGAAAGTGATTTCTCCTCATTCGACTTCATCTCCACGATTTCCGGGTCCTCCGGGCCATACCGGACCGAAAACCGGGTATCATGTTCCGCCTTGACCTTGATC
>CAYLZA010000180.1:0-2219 GCA_964387575.1 uncultured Spirochaetales bacterium
GCCGATAAAATCGCGTGAATGCTCACCGTTGAGCATTGTATTCACGATGCTCCCGTTGGTATTCGTCAACTGGAAAAGGTAGATAAACTCTCGTCCCGAAACACCCGAGATAACCGATTGCTCGATATCTATCGTGCTGCCTTGGGAGGAAAAAGCAACGCCTCCGCGGTTTCCCGCCGCATAGAGACGGCTTTTCTTCATTACGACATTCGAAAACTCGGAGTCGATGCACGTACCGATCCATGCGTCCTCGTTCCCGCGTATTTCGACATTCCTTGCTTCGAGCGATGTATCAAACAATCGTATCCCGGTTCCCGAAACCGTGCCGCTACCCGATTGTATGTCGAGTCCGTCGATCGTGACGTTGCTCTCCCTCAATTCCATTGCGACCGTATTGCGTCCCGTTCCCGGATTGAAGACGGAATCAGTTATCGTGACATCTATTCCGTTTCCCACCGAGAGAAGCACGGCGTCGTTGTTAGTCTTCGTACTCGTAAATGTGCTGTTTTGCACTCGCAGGGTCGAGGCGGATTCGCTCGAGATCATCGGATCGCCGGTTGTAGAACCGGTCGCCGTCACACGCGACAGGACGAGATTTCCCGATTTTTGCCGGATAAAGCTTCCCGCCACCGGTGATTCCCCACTCGTTATGGCGACATTCGAAAGCGTCAAATCGCTCTTTTCGGAAACGATTATTTCACGATCGAGCGTCTTTTCGGCTATGCTCACAATGACGTCATGAAATGTTGCGCCCGCATTCAGCACGCGGATCAACTCGCCTTCCCTGAAATCGGCCGAGGCGGTAATCTGAGAGCGTTTGCCGTCCTCTGACGAAGACCAGGTTTCGCGATCTATGCCCCCTTCTATGCGAATCGTCCGTTCGATTTTCACCGGTTCTCGAAGGACATAGGTACCGTGGGCGAGATAGATCGTTCGTCGCTGCGTCTGAACCGACTCCTCGACCGCCCGTTCGATTGTTCGAAATGGGTTTGATCTCGATCCCTCGAATAAGTCATTACCATTCGACGCTACATATATGATTTCCTTATCGATTACGACATTCCATTCCACGGTCTCCGCACTCCGATTCCCTGCGGCATCTTTTGTGTACGATTCAACGGTATATCGTGCGATACTCCCCTCTTCCGCCGTCAAACGAATCGGCCCGTCATAGCGACTGAATCCGCGGCCGTTGACCGAAACGAAAATCGTTCCTTCCTGAGACTCCAGCTCTATTTCCCCGTCCCTTCTGAAGTACAATTCGTCTGTTTCGTTTCCGACGATGCTCGGTCTCGGAGGCGGAGTTTTGTCGATCGAAAACGATATATTCTCGGTGTACAGCGGACGAATCGATTCCTTATCGACAAAATAAGCGGCACGGAGAATGAAATGAACGGTTTCTCCCTCGGATACATCGAAACCTATATTATCTTCGAGTAAAGGAGAAAACCTGTCGATGCTTCCGGGAGTCGTCGAGTCGGTTGATATTTGATACCGCACGACACCGTTGTCCGTTGCGGCCGTTGCTCTTTTTCGCACCCGATATACCGAGCCGTTTTCGACGCCCGTGATAAGCCGTTCCGGAACGCGTGACGGAACCCTTATCTCGCTTCGTTTCACATCGCTCGTGTTTCCCGCCTTATCACGACCGAACCGTTCCCGGGCGAATGCATTACCGAAATCGGTTCCCGGTATAGCGAGAATGATTCGTTTTCGTTTGGTGTAATCCGGTAGTAGATGCGATGGTCGGAATCACTCTTCCATCCGATCGATACCCTCCCGTCCGCACGGTCCGACACGTATACCGAAGGCGCTTCGGGAGTGCCCGGCGATATTTTGTCGACCGTGAAATAAGCGTAACTCGGGTCGCTCATGTTTCCCGCTTCATCTATCGCGATCGCCGTAATCGAATAACGAATTTCCTCGTTCGATGTGCCTTTGATTACAATCGGTGCGGTGTACTCGACTGCGTTCTCCACATCGAGCGTCGTGAAACGCCTCTCTTCACCAAGACGATATAGTACGCGTTCGCCGTGTCCGTCTATTTGCAGAGTTACGTTTTCACGCGTAATACCCCCGCCGGGAACTCCGGAAAACAGCGGCGCTTTCGGCTCCGCCCGGTCTATCGTCACCCGTCGTTTTTCGCGCCAGGTTGCCGTGTTCCCCGCCGGATCCCGTATCCCGATTCGAAAATAAAACGTTTTCTCGCTTCCTTCTTA
>CAYLZA010000180.1:2229-6045 GCA_964387575.1 uncultured Spirochaetales bacterium
GACCCGTTTCGTCCGAATGGATCGAGCTCGACATCGGGATCGTCACTTATGTCAATAAAGAGGTTGTTATCCCCTGTCTGCGGAGGTGATAGAACGACAGCGCGGTTATAGGATGCTTCGTTTGAATAACCGGTGATTGTCGGAAGCGATGGCGGTTTCCGATCGACGACAAAGCTGATAGATGAAATATCACCCGATCGATCCGATCCGGAAAGGACCGGAAGGAACTTTATCGTATAGGTGACTTCCTCGTTTTCTCGCCCGGAGAACACAATGCTGTCCGAAAGCCGTCTCGACTCGATCGTCGGATTCGCCGGGGCGCTGCTCGACTCGGAGACCGTATAGTGTATCTCGGTCCCCGAAACCTGTCCCGGTGCGCGTATTTCTACCGGGTTTCGATACATCGCTCCATCGACGACTCCCGCTAATGCAGGCATCCGAGGTTTCCGGTCGTCGAAAGCTTTTGAATAGACCGGGGTTACTTCGCTTACATTACCGCTCGTATCGACACAGATTGCTCGGATTCGATATGCAATTCGCTCGTTTGCCTTTTTCGGAGTCGGTATCGGATCGGAATAGGTCCGGGAAGAAGGAGTCGGTGCCGGTGGCATCGAGCCGTCGGTGGTAAGCGTGTAGTGAATTGTCCCGGTCCCCTCAACGACAACCTCCTCGTCCCCGAAAGTAATTTCAGGTGGCTTCGGGGGAACCCGGTCGACGAGAAGCCGAAACGGCCGGGTCGGCTCGGAAATGTTGCCGGCGGAATCGGAGGCGGCAAATCGAAGCGAGAACGTCGACTCCATGCCGTATGGGACGAGAAGCTCCAGTATATCTTTGACGATCGGAGAGCTCGCGTCAGGCGTCGGTGGTTGCGAATCGTCGAGCGTAACCTCGTAATGAACCTTCGCGCCGAAATCCGCCGCCACGCCCAGCGAAATCCCCTGCGAATTGGAACGTCCTAGAAACGATATTCCGGGCTTTTGCGGCGGAACTTTGTCGTAGCTTACGAGCTTTGATGCAACATCGCTTACGCGGCCGTTTTCCGCGTACGATACCGCCTTTACGATGATCGAGCCGGCTTCCTTCGATTCGGGAAGTGTCAACGTAAAACGCCTGGTATACGGCTCCGATTCATTGTCGGGAGTGCTGCCGTCGAGCGTATAATACACCGACACGTCACGAGGCGCCTCAATCGTTACACGCGTATCATTGTTTACCGGAGAATCGTCGGACAGTAAAATTTCAGGTAACGCCGGTTCACGATCATCAATCACGTAAAAATACCTGTATTCGGGACCACCCGATGCCCCGTCGTCGAATCGGCGGAATCTGAACGCCACGAAACGAACCGCGTTGTCGAGAGTTCCGATTCTGACCGGTTTTGAGTAGAGAAGCTTTCTTTCGTTTACGGCGGTATCGTCAAGCGTATATCTCATTGCAGTCAGCTGCTCAAAGGACAAAAACAGCTCCGCATCGTAAACGCCGCTTTCCGGTCGGAATCGAATTGCCTGATCGGGCAGCACCGTAAAATCGATCGTTTTCTCGAGAATCTCACCGGTCCGACTCACCTTTCCCGCGACTCGCAGACCAATTTCACCGGTCAAATCGATTAAAAACGGTTCTTCATACATCGTTCCTACTTGAGCCGGATCTTCACCGTTGAGTGTGTACTTGATCCACTCGTATCCGTGGGAGGCAACATGAAGAAACTGCTTATTGGCGAACTCCCCGGTAACCGGACTGCGAACGGTGAGTACCGATGGAACCGGTTTCGATGTTCTATCGATGCTGTATACCCATCGTTTCAGATTACTGGTGTTACCGGCGCTATCTACTGCATATGCATAAACGGTAAACATGCTTCTACGATTGTCTTCACCCGAAAGCGCCACCGAGCTACCGTCCCACTCCGTAAATGCTCCTCCGGTGATTTCGTCTATTCGATACAACACCGATTGATCGGCTTCGACATCAAATGAAAGCTCGATCGGCGCGTTATACGTGCCGGCTTCCGGCAGGAGTCGAGGCTCGTTTGGAATACTCTTATCGATTGTGTAAGAAAACTCCTTTTGTGCCGTCACTTCGTTATCTTTGCGTGTTTCGACGAGAAGAGTGTATCTTCGTTCCTCTCCTTTGAGCGAAGAGAGAAGAAACGGTACGGTATAACGCGTGTATCCGGGATCTCGGCTTTCGCGGAATCGCATATAGATATCGAGATCATCGTGAGATATGAGCTCAATACGCTGATCGGTCGCATACACGCCTGGAGGAACACTCGGCGTTATCGTCGCGGATCCCGTACTTTCCTCCGATTGAGCGAATGCCGGTACGGTCGAGAATCCGATACTCACGACAATATTGATCAACACGATAGCTGCATAAACACCGGTCGTACTGCCGTGGCGTTTACGGTGTCTCATCGTCTTTATCCCCCGATTGCGCGAGCAACTCTTTGAGCTCATCATCGAGCGAAGGATAGTATTGCTCGAGTTCTTCGGCCGTAAGACCGACCAGCTCATGGCTCATATAGTGTATCCATACATCCTCTTCGGCCGAGGAGATAATATGCTTTCGACAATAATAATCGGGATGCGTCGGAAGATCTTCATCCTTGTATCGTAGCACCTTATAGTCGTGTACGGCTATTCGTACGTCATTCCTCGGAATCCCCTTTTGCATTACGATATCTGCGAGATGATTAATAGTTCGTCCCGAATCAAAAATATCGTCTACGAGTAACACCCGATCACCGTTTCTCAAATACTCCGGATCGTAGGTCCATCCGTCTACCATCACCCGTTCACGCTGTCTTACATCAGTATAGGAGCGCGCTACAACCGCTGCGTAAAACACCGGTCTCCCGGCGCTTCGTATTGTTTTGAAATACTCGCTGATTACGTTCCCGATATACGCACCGCCCCGGAGCAGAACATAGATTATGTCCGGGACAAAACCGTCTCGGTGAATCCGATATGCAAGATTGAGCGAGTTGTTTCGAACGTTTTCGTATGGAAGAAAATCCTTTTTCATACTACTTCAAACGGTTATCACTCTTTTACTACGGTCAATTCTCTTACTTCCGCTCCGCGGAGCAGGTGAAAGCGAAACTCCCTAATATCTGTATCGTTCAGGATACCGAAAAAATCCACGATATTTTTCAGATCGGTCTCGTTAATCCGGGTGATCACATCGCCTTCTCGAATTCCCGCTCTCGCAGGCGGTGCGCCGGTCTTTACTTCTTCAACGTAAACACCACTCGCATCCTCGGGTATACGCATCGATTGCCGAATCGCATCATCGAGGGTAAACACCGTAATCCCCGGCCACATGAACTTGTTGGCCCGGCTGATCACCGCCTCGTCTTCCCGGACCCCGATTGTCACGGTCCGTTCGATTGTTTCGCCTTCGCGAATAATTCTGAACTCAGCCGTATCGCCGGCGGGAAGATCGCCGACTTTCCTTACGAGATGGAGATAGTCCCGGATACGCTCGCCGTTGAGCCTCAATACGATATCCCCGGGTCGAATGTCGCCTTTTTCTGCGGGAGATCCCAGGAATACCTGCATAATCAATGCACCGTCGTTTCGCGTGTACCCGAATTCGTCGGCCATAGCATCGGTTATTTCGGCGATTTCCGCACCAAGCCATCCGTATTCGACTTCGCCTCCCGATATCAGATCGGAAATCGCCTTTTTGGCGTTGTTAATCGGTATGGCAAAACCGAGCCCGATATTGACGCCGGTCGGAGTAGAGATCCATGTGTTGATTCCGACCACCTCACCACGGAGATTGATGAGCGGGCCCCCTGAGTTCCCCTGG
>CAYLZA010000181.1:0-5683 GCA_964387575.1 uncultured Spirochaetales bacterium
ACGATTCGAGCACTCCGTAACACGATACCGGTTCCGCCGATTTCTCCGGTCGGGACTATCTGAATCGACGTGAGCGTATATACGAGATGCAACGCCCACAGCATCATAATTGTCAGCGCAATGGCTAATCCCCGGTTATTGATCATTTTATAACGCAAGCGGTATCAGGCTCGCTATGAACAAAAATTGTACAACGACATAGATTACCGGAACCGCCGAATCGAGCCGCAATCGCCCGGCAAAAACGGGCAACGAGCAGACAAATGCAATCGAAAACCAGGCGATGTAATTCCGGGTCGGTATCGTTCCGCCATTCCACATCCAATAATCGAACCGTATTGCCACCGGTTCGAGCACAACATCAAACGCAACTGCCAACAGCCCGGTCATGAGTGCTCCCACGGTCGTCCGTACAACGGAAATCAATAATCGGCTACCGTTATTAAAAATAAACGAGGTGAGGAACCGATCAATAAGAATCATCGATATCTTAATCGATCCGAGGACAACGATCACCCAGTTAAATCCGATTATAAGCGGCACCTCTAACCATTGAAGTCCGAGCGTTTCTCCGTACTCGTAGGCACCAAAAACGACGCCGGTTGCAACACCGACGGCTTCGAGCGTAAAAGTAACGGCATATGTGCCGACCGCCCAAATAAGAATCGGAATCGATCGTCTTCGAACAAAAACGGCTATTGCCGAGATACCGAAAATCGCGAGAAACCACGGCGTCATATCGAGCATCAACGGTCTTGTAATGTCGATATAGTGACCAACGGTCCCGACGGTAAAAAAAATGAGATAGACTGCGGCGACGACGAGTAGCTTCGTTCGTTTCGACGCTCCTTTCCAGAGCTCATCGATTCGACCGAGCATGCGGCCTCGCATAAATCCCGTACCCACGTTGTTACCTCTTCTGTGCGCGGCGATTTCCGGCACGCTTTCGAGCCCGCCGAGGAACCGTCGTTATTTTTCCCGGCCGATACTCCGACCGATGCTCGTTCTTCACGCCGTCCCGGCGTTGCACGATATCGGAGACGATCTTACCTGAAAGAACCGCGAGCGGCATACCGCCTCCGGGATGTGCGCTTCCGCCGCAAAAATAAAGCGCCGGATACCGACGGCTTCGATTTGGATGACGCAAAAAGGCAGCGGCTCGCGAATTCGACGAAATACCGTAGAGGCTACCGAAACGGCTCGATGTCTTCCGCTCGATTTCAGGCGGGCTCATGCTCGCCTCGACGGCGATCGAGTCGGCAATTTCATATCCGAGGGCATGTGAGACGCGCCTGATAACGGCATCTCGAATTCGGTTTCTCCCGGTTTCCCAATCCTGCCCTGAGTCGTACGGAGCGTTGACGAGCACAAACCAGTTTTCCCCGTCCGGCGGTGCGTCCGCCGGATTCACTTTTGATGTGATATTAATATAGACCGTCGGATCTTCGGGACACTTCCTCTTTTCAAAGATATCATCGAATTCGGCGTGATAATCGGGCGAAAAGAAAATGTTGTGAAGCCCGAGCTCCGGGAACGTTCCGTCCATACCGAAGTAGAACACCATTCCCGACGAAGAGGGCTCGAGACGCTCGTAGCGCTTGAGCAACGGGGCGTCTTTATCGTCAAGCAGATCGCTATAAGTTTTAACGACATCGACGTTGCTTATAACGACATCATGCGCCGATTCGACACCGCCGACCGATACCCCCCGGATCCGCCGAGACCGCGATTCGTATAAAATACGATCTACACCGGTTCCGAGATGAAACGTTGCGCCCTTTTGCTGTGCGAGTTTCATCATAGCGAGCGGAATGGAAAAAACGCCCCGGGCCGGTGCGGCCGCGCCGATATCGTATTCGACATGGGGAATGATATTCAGGGTCGCCGGTGTTTGATATGGATTCGAGCCGTTGTACGTTGCGGATCGATTGAAGAACTGGATCATTCGCGGATCGCTGAAATAGGAGCGCACCGCCTCGTCCATGGTTCTGAACGGATCGATTCCGCCAATCGACAACAGCGAACGGAGCGTATTCATGTTCAGATATGTGCGAGCTTCGTGGAGACTCTTCCACAAAAACAACTCGGCCGTTATACGGTATATTCGTTTCGAGTAATCAAGAAACCTATGCAAGGCCCGAGGCGGATCATGAGTAACCGCCGCAATTCTCCCGGCGAACTCCTCTCGGTCGTTGCTCGATACGAGTCTCGTTCCGTCGGAAAAAAAATAACGGCACACATCCCGGAGTGGTATCAGCTCGACATAGTCGTGGAGATACTCTCCGGTCTCTTCAAACAGCTGCTCGAAAACATGCGGCATCGTTACGAGCGAAGGTCCCGTATCGAACCGGTACTCTCCGTAGCTTTCGCTTCCCGCTTTACCGCCGGGTATTACATTGTGATCGTAAACATCAACCGTATATCCGGCTGCAGCAAGCCGTGCGGCTGCCGACATTCCGCCGACTCCGGCGCCGATAATCGCAACGCGCGACATACTCATATTGTTTTCCTTCGTCGGTTACTTCGAAGACGCTCGATCAATCTGAATACGAGAAGGAAAAACCCGAGCATGGCGAAATTGTAAAAGAAATCCTCCAATGGGATTGTGTATACCCGGAAATTCCATATCTCCGCAGAATTATATTCGACGATAGGTAATGCGGTAAGTACGCCGTTGGCGATGAGAAACGGAATATATGAAATGAGGAAAAACAACCAGGTATGATTTTCGAGCCACATTTCCCTGTCGATTATGGTTCCCGCCGTGATAAAAACCGCGACACTCAGCATTGCCAGAAACGTGTACCCCTGCCCACGGAACAGTAGTGCAAGGATGACGAAGACGACCGCAATACCGGCACCGGCTATCGCTGCCGTTGTGCTTTTCATTGACCGTTTCAGCGGGAAATACGCCCGCGCCACCTCGTAGATAAAGATACACGCGTAGGGAACGGTAACAAAGAACATTATTTCTCCGAGTGGAAGTCCTGCGATTCTGAAACTCCCTGCGAACTCGGGATTGAAGCTCCAATGCCCGATGTCGGTTACTATCACGTCCCATGCGATATACACCCCACCCACTATGACAATAGATCCGGTAAGCTCTCCCCATTTGCGAAAAAAAGCGACCTTTTTGTCGAATGACAATGCCAGGGGTGCGGCGAGAATAAGAACATTGACAAGAACGTACAGATTATTCATAGTTCGAGGCCCTACCGCGCAAACACGGAATTCGCAATACCCTGGAGGATTATTCGCGATTTCGACGGCTTCACTTTGCGTCTGAAAACCACGAAAGGATCCGCCGCTATTTTCCGTGCGGTCCAATTGTACATATCCGATGCGGATTTGACCGCGATGCGATAGCGCTTCGGTAGATATGCATAGCCGGATTCGGCAACATCCTGCCATTGGCGATATCTATCGATCTGCTTTTCAATAAACCTCTCGAACTTCTCGGGAAAGCTTCTCGCACTGTCTTCATCGAGAGCGGGAAGATCAAGCTCCTCCGTCGGAAGATATATACGCCCGAGGCGCCGGTCCTCGTCTATATCACGTATAAAATTGATGTACTGCATCGCTCTACCGAGATACTGCGCGTATCGATATGATTTCTCAGGAAGACCGAATATTGTTGCCATGAAAAGTCCGATTACTTCCGCCGACCCGTAGATATATTCGAGGGTCTCATCTATAGTTTCGTATACTCCCTTATTGATATCGAGCTCCATCGAACAGAGAAACGCGTCGGTCCATTCGGGATCGAATTGCTTACGCGTTGCCAATTCGACAAACGAGTCGATGATTGTATCGTTTGTCGTATACCCTGACATAGCTCGTTCATAGCGTTTTCTGAATCGGTAGAAGCCTTCCGTATCCTGAGGTATCGCATCAACAAAATTGTCGGCGACACGCACGAAACCATACAGAACGTATACATCGCGTCGTACGTCCTCGGGAAAGAAAATGCTCGAATTGTAGTAGGTTTTGCTTCCGGCCTTGAACGTGTCCCGGTGAATCGTGTCTACTTCGCTCATTTCATATCCTTTTTTATTTCATCTGCAACTACGCGTGACGATATAAGCGTCATCGGAACGCCTATACCGGGATGCGTGTACTGACCGGTGTAATACAGGTTCCGCACTTTTTTACTTCGATGTGACGGGCGAAAAACCGCGGTTTGGCCGAGGGTGTGAGCAAGCCCCAACGCCGTCCCTTGAAACGAGTTGTAGTCGGATGAGAAATCACGATGCGAGTAAATACGCTTGACTTCGATATCATTTCGTAGAGATACCCCGGTTGTCTGCTCAACATGATCGAGGACATGATCCAGATACCTTTCCCGAATCACATCGTTATCGTCGAGCCCGGGTGCAACGGGAACGAGAAGAAAAAGATTTTCGGCACCGCTCGGAGCGGAATCGGTATCGGTTTTTGAAATACAACTCAGATAGTAACAGGGATTCACCGGCCATGCAGGAGTTTTGAAGATGGTATCGAAGTGCTGATTCCAGTTTTCCGAGAAGTAGAGGTTGTGATGCTCAAGCTCGGGAAGCTTTTTGCTCACACCGAGAAACGCGATAAACATCGACGGTGCCACTACCCGTCTGCTCCAGTAGCGCTCGCCGTATGAACGGGCTTCTGCGGGAAGAAGCGTCATCTCCGTGTGCGCATAATCAGCCGCCGATACGATGATGTCTGCTTCGTAGCTCCCTTCGGTCGTTTCTACGCTCTTCGCATACCCTGAATCGACGTCGATGCTCGTGACATCCGCACCGGTTATCACCTCTACTCCGCTATCTTCGGCAAGCTTTCCCAACGCCCGGGATACGCCGGCTAAACCACCACTCGGATAATATACGCCGAGGTTGAGATCAACATGAGACATAATCGAGTACAGCGCCGGCGCATCGGCCGGGCTCGTGCCGAGAAACACCATCGCATATTCGAGAATCTGCTTCGCTCGTCTGTCACTGAAATATCTGCCGACAAACCGATCGAGTGAGTTGAACACGTGGAGCTTCAACCCTTCGGTCAACAGCCGTCTGTTGAGAAAATCGAAAATGGAGTTGTAATCGCGGTAGAGAAACTCACGCATGGCCACATCGTACTTGTATCGTGCCTGATCGAGATAACGGATCAGCTTTTCACCACCTCCGGGCTCGAGTGACTCGAAAACTTTTTTTGTAGCAGCAAGATCGGAAGATATCGTTACCGTATCGGAGCCGCCGAAGTAGATCTTGTAGTAGGGATCGAGTTGCTCGAGCTCGTAGTAGTCGCTGCGCTTGGCTCCGATATCCTGAAAAAACGTCTCGAACACATCAGGCATCAAATACCAGGATGGTCCCATGTCGAACCGATACCCGTCGCTCTGCCAGTAACGGGCACGCCCACCTACTTCATGCTGCTTCTCGAGCACGCGGACTTTCAAACCGGCCTTTGCCAGATATGACGCGACCGATAGCCCCGCGAATCCGGCACCGATTACCGTCGCACTTCGTTTTCCATTGTTCATCTTTTTTTACTTGCCCTCATCGTCTATGTAGTGGGAATATACTACACGTATTGTGATATTTCAAGTATTTCAAGGTGCGCTTTTGCAGGAAATTACGTTTTGTGATATTCGCACACGCCCCGTCACCACCCGAAAATATCACGTTTTCCATCGTTTCTACATTGACGC
>CAYLZA010000181.1:5693-5996 GCA_964387575.1 uncultured Spirochaetales bacterium
TTGATTTCATCGAGCACTCCCGCGAGCACGCCGACCCGATTCCGGTGATGAACCGACAACACGTATTTTGCGCGCGTCCGTTCCATGAGATTCACACAATTTCGTGACGCGAAACTTTTGAATCCACTTCTCCTGATTTCGAAGCAGGCTCGTCCTCTATCACATCGAGCCCCGCCCGGATACCACGCTCCTCTACGGCGCGGAGTAACGCTTTTTCATCCACGACCTCCGCACGGCTGGTGTTTACAAAAATCGCACCTTCCTTCATCGATTCGAACACGGTGGCATCCACGAGTCGAACGG
>CAYLZA010000182.1:0-5958 GCA_964387575.1 uncultured Spirochaetales bacterium
ACATGCGGCCTGGAGGTAACCCACTGCCTATAGGGGTGAGTAGTTACTAGACAGGCAGAAATTGCCCGCCGTCAAATCGGAAGACCACCGCCGCAGACGGCAAGCATATGGACTCAGCGGCGACTGAAGAAGGGCAGTGATCCGTGGACGAGTTCATATCGATTCGATACTCCAGGGCGTTTTACCGGCGGCCCCTGACGATTAGCGGCACAAAAAACAGCAACTTGGAGGAATCCGGCGACCAGGCAACATAAAACGGTTGACCACTTCCGTGAGAAATTCGCTTTCCGGATTGAAGCTCAACACTACCCATCAATTGCCTGCCGGTATTCTGTTCGCTTCCGAGATAGCTTACGCGAGACCCGTCGCGTGTGGCGTAGAGATAAAACGGAGCAAATGACTGCTGAGAAAAAAGTCGTTTTGTCGAATTCCCTGGCACCTTGATATTCATCGTTGCTGAGAGATTTCCATCGCGATCAAACTCGCGAGTAGCATACACGACGCAGTCTTTGGACCAGAATTAGGCGGAGTAGCTCCGTGACGGTGAAGACAATCGTGCGCCTGACGTCACTTTGGTCACTTCATCATTCTTTCCTTCGATGATGTACAAATTGCCGTCCGTTCCCGTAAACACCAGCGATTCGTTCTACCGATTAACCTCGGCTCTCGAAACACGCCAATTTTCGAGGTCGATAGAGCAAATCATGCGCTATTGATCAGATCGATATCGAATCGATATACTTCATCAAAATAAAACGAGAGAAAAACATGAAATATGCAGTTACGGCGATGACAGCGATTTTTATCCTTTCGGCGCACATCGCATACGCAGAAGCAACCGAAGTAGATATCGCTCCGGCGTATGAAGAGTATCCGCAAGCGCTCGGATTTCAATACGGAGAAATTTCCGCTACCGGATTGAGCTATCAGAAATGGAACGAAGGCACCGGAGTACAAATCACCGCCGGGGCGGTCTATATTCCGTACGACGACGAGGATTTTTACGGCTGGTCCGCCACCACGTTGGACTATAATATCGGTACCGAAGCGCAGTTTCGCGTATACGGCGAGGATTTCGCACAATGGCTTTCGGGGCAACTGTACCTCTTTGCGGGACTTAAACATCGCGGCTACATTCCGGTCGAACAAGTGAGCGCAGGCTATACGGATGAAAACGATGATTGGGTTGATCCGGTATACGAAGTCGGGTCGTATAATCCGGTGCTGGGGTTAGGTGTCGGAATCGGTATAGAGATCATACTATTCCGCCATTTTTCGATACCCGTGGAGCTCGGATACATCGCGGATTGGAATCCTTCAGTCGCAGATATCGCCGGTCAGTTCGAGATCGGATTGCGTCCCCAGGTCGGATTCCGGTATCGATATTAGACGCTATTCATTCGGTGATCGATACCCACCGATGCGCCCGACGATCAATTGTGAACCATCCGGTGTAACCGCCGCTTCATAGACTTCGCCGGTCATGCTGTTTGGAACGGCTACGTCGTCGAGCGTCTCGAATGTTTCCCGATCGAGTCTCAACACGTGTACATCGAGCAGGGCATCACCGATTACGTAAAAGAGCTGGTTGCCGGCGGGACCGTACACGGTAACGCCACGTCGATCGATCGTTTCACCTTCGGCGATGATATCACCGGTTTTCAAATGCCACCGTACGGGACGGGCCGACGGGAATGCTTTCTGCGTTCCATCATCAAATGTCCCGTAAAACGTGATGATCGTTAGTGCCGTATCGCCGGCCGGATGGAACGCCGTCTCACCGACAATTTCATCCGATTCGTAGAGAAGATCCCCGTTTTTACGATCCCACACCATCGTTGAATTACTGCTCATCCCCAATATCGCGGTATCTTCGAAAACGTATTATACGGTATCCTGATGAGATGGTTCCGGATTGTTCAGCTGTGCGAAAAGCATTTGAAACGAAAACACCGAACCGAGAATCAATACGGCACTTGCAGTTTTCTTCAACATAGGAACCTCCGAATAGATTCGTAAAACATACGAAGAAGGTTCTCGAAGGTCCACGAATTCAATTCCACTGCGTGAGCCAATGATGCGTCTTTATCTGTTCGGATGATATCGGATACGGTGACACAATCTCTACGGTTCTACTCTCCCGTGCCGGGAGATCAAAGTAATTGTCGGAAAACTCGGTATCATCGGCCCGGGATATCAGATGAAGCATTCTCACGTATGCATCGGCGGTAACGCATACAGTCGTTAGCCATCGTTCATTTTTTTCTCGTTCATAGCTACCGTCGCTCGAAACAGGTCTCGACCGTATATCAGAGAGCGTTACCACCGGTTCGGGCCACGCCACATTGAGCCAGCCGTCGGGAAAATAGGTTACCGTCGGCAGATGGAATCCGCCGACGGAGACACGCATAAAGAGATAGTCGCCATTTTGTATGGATTCCTGCGGTTCCTTAGCGTCACCTGCCCATCCGGAAGAATCGACCGTGTCGATTTTAATGGTCGACATCGCAGGAAGAGAATATGTTCCGGATCGTTCCCACGCGATTGTTCCGTCGAGTCGTTCGGCACCGTATCGGACCATCGTTTCGCAAGCTCCGAGTGTATCGTTGGAAACGTGAAACCCGATATTACCTGAACGCTCAAAAACGATCGGAAGATACGACGCACATGCCCGTTTTGCTGCGAACCAGGCGGGTTTGGGATTCCTGTAATAGTCTATAATCGACCAGTTACTCGTCGGCCGACAATCATTGAACATCCACATCATCGTCCCACCGTTGTTCGGACGATCGCATCGGGCGGATTCGATTTCCGACCGCATCATTTCCACATGCGTCGCCTGGCCATGCTTGATGTATGTTTTCAGATCGTCTATCTGACCGAATATTCCGCCTGCAATACGGAGCGTTTGTTCGTGATGCGGAAGCCGTGCATGCCCGCGTTGTATGTGATACGTCCATATGTCGTCCGGGGGCCACAGATGCTCCTCGGGCATAAATAGACGAAATGTCTGCATCGAGCACGGACCCTGAATACAAAACTCAGAGTCGAATGATTGGACCTGCTCGAAGTGCTCGCGAAATTTTTCGGGATGCTCCGGCCGTTGAAAGAGCGCAAACTTCCAGGAGGAGAGGTGGCTGTTACCGCTCATCGGATCGTTACCCACATCATCCCGGGATTGCGGGCTGCTCTCGACGTAGGGAACACCGAGCCCGTTTTTATCGACAAGTCCTCTGAGAATCATCGAATAAATCTCCGGATCATCGTGCAGACGATTCACGCTCAATGTTCCATCGCTTTCGGAATACACTCCATCGTCACCGCGATTTGTTTCGTATCTGCGGTCGCCCTTGCCCGTTTTCACATCAGCGCCGAACGTCTCCGACCCGACGCTGCTCGATTGGTTCGAAACAGGTCGTTGCCGGCGAGGAGCATATTCGTCGGGGAGAGCCCAGGAAAACACATCCTCATTTACCCCGCACCACATCGCAATACATGGATGCGACCGTAGCCGTTCGATCTGGTATTCCGCCTCGGTAATGATTCGTTCCCGAAGCGACTCCACCGGATATCCGGTGCTTGCAAACATGAAATCCTGCCATACGAGGATCCCGAGCTCATCGCACAGATCGTAAAAGAGCTCCCGCTCATATATCCCGCCACCCCACACTCGCAACATCGTAAATCCCGCGTTTGCAGCTTTATCGATATAGTATTGATACGATTCATCGGAGGCCGTGGCGGGCCAGAGCTCGAGCGGAATCCAGTTTCCGCCTTTGCAAAAAACACGAAATCCGTTTACGCGAATCCAGAACGCGATTCCTGGTCCGGCATCCTCGGTAAACGGGAACTCTTCGATTTCGACTGTGCGAAAACCGAACCGACCGCTTTTCGAATCGACCAATTTATCGCCCGAAACGAGAGAGATTTCGTATGAGTAAAGTGGCTGTTCCCCAAGCCCGTTCGGCCACCAAGCCTTTGGATTCGGTATAAGCAGCGAACCGTATAAACGACGACGGCCGGCGCGCTCAAGGCAGAGACGTTCATCCTGCCCCTCACCACGCACCCGCACTTCTATATGGCAGCAGTTTCGAGCCGCCGCTTCCGGACTCGTGAGTATCTCGAAATCTACTCTCCCCGACATATGGGGATGAACCGAAGAAGATAGTATTCTTGCGCCGTGGTGGTACTCGATCCGGACATCACCGGCTATCCCGATTGACGGAAGCGGCAGAGCCCAATCCCATCCAAACGAGAACTGCGGTTTTCGAATAAGCGCACGTCGGTTTTTCCAGCCTGCAAGCTCATCGAGCCGCTCCGTGCCGAGTACGGAATCGAGCGCCTCGAACCGGATCAGGAGAACATTCTTTCCACTTCGTGTGAGCGCGGTATCAACATCGAATCTGTGAGGATGAAACGCATTCCGAGCTCGACCAATATACATGCTATTGAGAAACACTTCCGCGTGACCGTCGACGCCGTCGAGAACGAGCTCGTATCTCCGGACGACATCGAGCTCCTGGCCTGTGCGATCGTTTCCGTCGATTGCCTTGCCGGCTCCCGCTCCGCCACCGTCACCCGTGAATTCAAACTCGATACGATACCACCAATCCTTCGACGTAACCCAATAACAACGGCGTCCGTTGTCACCGATATGGGGATCCGGTATTCTTCCGTCGCGCACGAGAACTGCATTGACGTCTCCAGGGACGTCTATTGGATGCCAATCGTCCAAATCGAGCCCGGGCTGCGACATCGACGTCACATCGCCCTTCGCTGCTTCGGTATCTCTTACAAAATAATCGTTACGCACTAAAAAGCTTTTCACTTCGGTTTCATTCATAGTCCGCTCATCGTAGCAGGATTTTTCCGGAACCCCCAGAAGATGAACCATACGTCGGCAACTCCAGTGTTTTTCGCCCGAATCCGGATTGCCGGCACCGTACCCGCTATGTTGCGTCACACCCACGCGCCGGAACAACTCATGCCCAAGAATTTCGTTTTTTACAATCCACAACACCACAAAGAAATATACGGACTTCTCGAACAGAAGCGTCCGGGCGCTATTATTACAGCAACTACGCGAAATCCGGATGAGGTAGGCTCTCTATACCCGTTTCCCCTTTTTGTTGATGGTGATTTCGATATCCCGTCTGCGTATTGTACGGAGATAACCGGAGAAGCTATCCGCGCATATAGACGCATACGAGGATTCACCAGGGGCGTGCGACAACGCCGCCGGACAGATTGACTATCTGAAACGGTATGGAAACAGCTTTGGTTCGATCGCTTCAGTCGTTAATATCGACGACGCCGGATACGTGGACGGGCGCACTTGGTGCTCGTTTTACGAGTGCTCCGACGCGATGAAGAGCAAAATCCTCGATGAGCTCGAACGGTTTGACGGTATCATCGAAGGCGAACCGTGGATGCAGGGAGATCACATGATTTTCGTGCAACAAGGCGTTCCTGCGATTGTATTTGCCTCGGAATCAATGCAGGATTTCATGATGAGATTCACGCATACCTCTCTCGATACTCCCGAAATCGTCGATTGTGAAAAGCTCGTTGAGGCGGCGAAGGCGGTTGACGCGTTGATTCGCTGTTTCGAGTGATCAGACGGCGCGATACCGACAACAAATTGCTCTTCTCTTTTGCAATGCACCTATCTGTTACGAACATGGTCATCAAGGCTATCAACGAAAGCTTGACAGTTATCCGGTCATTACCTAACCTTCCTCGTATATATCACACCGGTTGACGAGCATATGTAAGCCGTCGTGGAAAGGATGAGGTGCGGATACAAGCATGGGTACAATCGACAATGGCAATGATCTGATCAAGCGAATAATAGATCCGCGTAAAATCAGCTTCGGCGGATTCGAAGTTCGCCGATCGATGCCGGCAAAGGAGCTTCATTCGGTTGGGCCATGGCTCTTCTTTGATCACTTCGGCCCG
>CAYLZA010000183.1:0-5949 GCA_964387575.1 uncultured Spirochaetales bacterium
CACCGCTCTTTATTCCGATAGCCGACGATGCAGACGGAGTTGAACCGGCGCGCCCGAACACGACGGTCACCGTCAAAGGTCCTCTGCTGGTGCAGCTCTACTCGGCAACTCAGGGTGCATCGATCGCCTACAAATGTCGCGAAATTACAGGGCGCCACGGCGACGGTATAGGTGACTCCCGTACGGATTCATCCAAAAACGCCCGCGCCGGTTTCGGCGCCGAGGCCAAACACGCGTCCGACGATGCCGAAACACATGAGCACTGGAAGCTCTATACCGGCCCGATTCGGCTCGAAAAAGGGAATTTCGAGCTCAACGCCGTGGCGACGAGAATCGGTTATGCCGAAAGCGCACAATCGCGGGTTACGTTTCACGTAGAGTAACGATCGCTCAAAACATCGCCGATTAATGCAACGGACAGCACCGTTATTGTAAGCGCAACCCCCGGCGAGAGCGCCACCCACGGTGCAGCTTCGAAATAAAGACCCGCACCTTCCTGGAGCATACGTCCCCACGAGGGATACGGCGGGGGAACCCCGAGCCCGAGAAAACTGAGCGTCGTCTCCGCCGCTACCGCGGTGCCGAAATACCCGGTAATCTGCGCAAGCAACGGTGAGAGCACATTGGGGATAATATGCTTCAACACAATTTCCATCGAACCGGCGCCGCCGACGACCGCCGCTTCGATATACGATTCTCCGCGGATCGAAATCGTCGCCGCCCTTGCCAGACGCACGACTCGAGGCAGAAGCCCGAGAGCCACGGCTACCACGACCGAAAACGGTGACGGGGTAAGCGCTACAATAAGAACGATTGCGAGGACGAGAAACGGGAATCCGAGCATGAGCTCGACTCCCCTCTGCAAAATCAAATCAAGCCTTCCTCCGACATACCCCGAAAGCGCTCCGAGCACGATCCCGCACACTCCGGCGGCGGTCACCGAAGAGAGCGCAACGAGAAGCGTAACACGTCCTCCGTGAAGCACCCTGCTCAATACATCACGTCCGAACCCGTCGGTACCGAGCGGTACACCGGTTCCGGGGGCCTCGAGCCGGTTATTCACATCTTGCGTAAGCGGATCCTTGTTGGTGATAAGCCCCGCACAGAGGGTCGACACCAACATCAGCAGCAGCATGCTTCCCGCAACGACGGCGGTGATCGAGCGGCGCTTCGTTCGCGCGATCATTCGGGTTCTCATATCTTCGTCATCCCGATCGCCCGCGGATCAGCCATCGCGTGGAACAGATCCACAATGAAATCGAGAACGATATACGCACCTACGAGCAGTGTTCCGAGGCTCATCACCACCGGAACATCTCTGGCCGTCGCCGCTTGAACGAGAACACGTCCGATTCCGGGAAGCCCGAAGATCGTTTCCAGCACGAGCACCCCTCCTATTATCGTGCCGAATTGTAACCCGGCGACGGTCAGGATCGGTCCGATGCTGTTTTTAATCGAGTATCGCATCACGATCCGGACTTCGCTCAATCCCCTGCTGCGCGCAGCCGCAGTATAATCACGTGAAAGCGAATCGAGGACACTCGCCCGTGTTACGCGGATCAGATGCGAGCTGTACCCCCACGCAAGAATGAGCGTCGGCCAGATCATCATCTGTATGTGAATTGCTGCATCGTCGACGAATCGCTCATAAATCACCGGAGGTGACCACTGGAATACCTTGAGAAGCCCGAGCAGAACGAGAACCGAAATCCACACGTGGGGGAACGACAATCCACCGAGTGAAACGAGTCTGATCGTGTAATCGGCAATATGGTTTGCCCTGAGCGCCGATATGAGACCAAGCGGAACCGCCACGATAACCGATACAAAGACGGCGTATATAGTGAGTCCGAGTGAAACCGGAAGACGTGTTGCAACAATCGCGCCGATCGGTTCCCCGGTTTCGAGAGACTCACCGCCGAGCTCTCCGGAGATCATACGAAGCAACCATGTCGCGTATCGAACCGGTAGCGGATCGTTGAGACCGAGCTCTTCCCGCAGCGATTCACGCATGTGTTCGGTATGCGTTGATCCGCTCAATATCGTGAGGGCTACGTCTCCCGGAAGGATATTCATGACGAGAAAAATCAATAACGAAGAGAGGAGAATCGTCGGGAGAACCGCCAAACCTCTGGCCAACAGGAATCGGCCCACTCGAGCTACCCCTCTCGGTCGAGCCAGACCGTGGCGAAGTCCGTGTGTGTATGAGAGTCCTCGGTCGGTACGATCAGCCCTTTGACATAACTCCGATACGGTACGACATAGATCGCTTCCGCGATCGGGATGATATAGGTTTTCTCAACAAACAAATAATGCTGCATTTCTCTCCACAGCGCGACACGTTGCTCGAAGCTCGTTGCACTACGCAGCTTATCGTACATATCATCAACCGTCTGATCCCGATGCTTTGCGTATGCGTCGGGATTTCGATCGTAGGTGCCGTATACCGACTCGGTCCCCTCGGGTATCGGAGAAGGCGTCAGCCTTCCCTGCTGTGTGTCATAATCGAGACTCACCCTCGCCCGGTTCCATTCGCCTTCATCGACGACCTGTATCCGCAACTCGATCCCGAGCCCCGCGAGCTGGGCTTTGAGAAACTCACTTGGTGCCGGATTCAGCCCTCGACAGAGATGTCCCATCTCGAATCCGTCCTCGTATCCGGCCTCGGCCATTAACCGCTTTGCCTCCTCTCTTCGCTTCGCAAGCGGTTGTCGATCGAACTTCGGCCAGTTTACGAAGTGACGGGGTACGGGAATATCGGGAGGTCCGAGTTGCGGCGTCGTCCATCCGAATCCACCCAACGCGGACGGTATTGCGGCGCGTTTATCGATCCAGAGCGCGATAGCCCTCCTCACCCGTGGATCCTGCCACGGCCCCGATTTCAACACGTTGAACGCCAACCGGAAATTACCGCCTTCCATCTTCGCAAAATACACATCGTCTCCGAGATCGTTCGTGTATCCGGTGATACGCTCGGCCGAAAGATAGTGCCCTTGACCGCGGGCGCCGCCGTCGATTCTTCCCGTCCGAAACGCGATATCCATCGAAAACGCATCGGGCATAATCACATAGTCTATTCCGTCGAGATACGGCAATTGTCGGGCTTTGTCGTCGCGCTCGAAATAATCGCCGTTTTTCTCCACTCGAATAATACTTCCCCGACGGTAGTCGGAAAGCTCGAACGGACCGACCCCGACCAGCCCGACATCGAGCGGCGTGACACCTATGTTTCCTTTCTCGATTTCCGGCTGCATGAGATGCTTTGGATGGGCGATTCTGAATCTCGGATTCGCAAGTATCTCGAGAAAGTGCGGATTCCGTTGAGAGAAGGTTATCCGCACCCGATTGTGCTCCAGAATTTCGACTCTCTCGGCATCGCCGAGCTCGTGGGCGAAATACGCGGGCGCGCGAACCTTCCCTTTTGCCTCAGCACCGAAAAAGACGAGATCAAACCAGAATTTGACGTCCTCCGCCGTAAAAGGTTCTCCATCATGCCAGACCACATCCTCACGTATTACGAACGTCCACTCGGTAAATTCCTGATTGGATGTCCAGCTCTTCGCCAGATATGGGCACACAAAGTACATGTTCTCGCGGCACCGCATTACCAGATTGCCGGCGCCGAACACGGTTCCTGCAACATGATGCAATGCGATACTGCTCGTCCGCATCGGATCGAATCCCGCCGGTGGATCTCCACGATTGGCGAGAACCAGCGTTCCTCCGTAGGTCGGGGTACCCTCGGTTGCGCTACCGTAATTCGGGGTGCCGAAGGCGAGTGATCCGAAAATTGTGGAAATGCACGCTATCACCACGACGATAGCGGTAAATCGATGATTACGGACAAATCTACTGTTCTTAGCTGAAAACACGTGCGAAATTTCGGAACTCGAAATCATATTTTGTATCACTCTACTTCGAAAGATTTTTATTCGGTCCTTATTTACGACCAGGTCTCAAAAACGGCACCGGAACGCTCGTAATACTCGCCGTCCAGAGTAAACACCTCATCGTCGGGTACAACCCATTTCGCTCCGACCGCCGGATGAGCGGCCATCATCCGTTCCCAGCTCCTGTAGACCTGAAAACCGTTCGACTCAAACGCGCCGATTCGCAACTCCGGGAACGCGGGAAGCCGTGCCGCCACATTTTTGTTCCACTCAACCATTCTCGGTGTACACGCCGAATCGGCGACGTACAATACGCATCCACTGTTCTCCGCTGCCGAAGCCATCTCCAGCGTCATGCTCAAGGTCTTCCCTGCAGGTTTGAGTGCAAACGCCTTGTACCCGAGCGCTATTCGATCTTCGATATCTCGCGGTGAGTGAACGGATTCGTCCGCGGCGACCCGGAACGGCAACGACGCTACCGACTCATTCGATTCGGGAGGGTATGGTTCCTCGAGAACGAGCACTCGATCGGTAACTCCCATTCGCTCTATTCCATCGGCCAAACGTTGAACACCTTCAGGTGTCTGATATCGCCCATTTGCATCGAGATAAAGCATTATCTCTTCGGAAGCAGAATGAGGGGTTCGATAATCGCGACAAATCCTCGAAATCGTCTCTATCCTGGCGAGATCTTTTTCGAGCATCTCGGTCTGATTCCCGGGGTGCCCGAGCTTGATCTTCAACACCACCGCACCTGCTTTCAGCAGATCCTTTACTTCCGATTCCGAAGTCGTAAAACCAATGAGCGGCATACGTGTCAATTTCGATTGTCTTTCGGAAAGGACCTGCGGATATCGCTCGGTAACGAGATCGTCGAAGCCTTTCCCGGTGACGGCGGCTTCCATACACCAGAGCGCCGTATCGAGTGAAACGAGCGCGTTGAGAACAAAAGTCTGCGGTATGCTTTTTATTCCTGTTACGGTGCGGGCGTATCGCCACAGCGGATCGATAAGCTCTTCAACGAGCCGTACCGGATTAAGCGTATTCCTTCCCGTCGACATCCGGACCGCCTCTTCGGCGACCGAAGCCATAAGCAAATTGCCTCCGACTTCCGAGCGGCTGAAGAACAGCTCCGGGGCCGACCAGAGAACCGCGAGCCCGCCGATACCGTTTGCCTCAGCGCCGCTATCGGTATGAATCGTTGTTTCCACGAGCCACTTTTCGGTGAAATAGCCACCTTTAAATCCGAACGGTCGCACGAGCGGTTCCCGTCTGACGTCAAAAGTGTACGACTCGATCGTGCTCATCGATTATGTTCCTCCCGTCGTTCTTCGCTCCGCAGGTTTCCGCCGAGCCGAGTATTCGATCATTGTACTCCGGGTATAGATGATCAAACCAATCCATACAAAAATAAACCCCGGCAGTCGGCCCACATCGAGCTGTTCACCGAGAATCGCTACACCGATGATCAGAATCATCGTCGGCGCTATGTATTGCGCAAATCCCACATCGGACAGCCGGATACGTCGGGCGGCGGCACCGAACAGCAATAAAGGGATTACGGTTATCGGTCCTGCCCCGATCAACACGAGAGTCGTGAGAAGTCCTCCGTCGCCTGCGACTGCAAACGCCCCGTTGTTCGTCACTCCGAGCCCGATGATTAAACCAAGTGCAGGAAGCGCAAAGAGCGCAAGCTCGAGCGCGAGCGAATGCATAGATGAGAGCGGCAGCCGCTTTTTTATCAAACCGTATAATCCAAACGATCCGGCAAGCGCAAGACTTACCCACGGGAGCTTGCCAAACCATATGGTCAGATAGAGTACACCGACCCCGGCGCTTATTACCGCCCATCGCTGCATCCGTGTCAATCGTTCCTTGAGTATCACGGTTCCGAGGAGGACACTGAAAAGTGGGTTGATATAGTAACCAAGACTCGCGTCCACCGTGTGCTGATTGGTAACCGCCCACACATAGACGAACCAGTTACACATGACGAGGATCCCGTTGAGCACGACGAGAAGCGCCGTACGACCTTTCGGAATCAAAGCCGCGCTCGTCG
>CAYLZA010000184.1:0-5935 GCA_964387575.1 uncultured Spirochaetales bacterium
ATCGGTTTCGTCGATCGTGTCGGTGTACGGATCGGAATCAGCGACATTGTAACCGTAGTTTCGAACCGGATTCTTGTGCTCATCGTGGAAAACCGCTTTTTCCAAAAAGAGATCGGGAACGACGTATTGCGAAGTGCCGCTTCGGTCGGTGCTTTCCCGATCGGTTTCGTCGTTTCCGCCGAGTCCGACGCCGCCGCCCCAGGGATTTACCGGAACCGCCGTGCTGTTCACGGTATGAGCTGCGGCGGTTGCACTTCCCATCGCGTCGGTGTTCCAGGTGAATCCGTTGGCTTCGATGTAAATGGTGTCCGCTTCCTGGAGATCGGATCCGGATGTGGTGGTTGCCGTCGGGTCGGTCAAGGTGCCGGTCGTTTCGTCCCATCCCCAGTAGGCGGTTGCAAAATCGAGCGCAGGATCATGATCGGGTGTCAGATAATCGGTATCGTTCGTCACGAACACCCGATTGATCCCGTTCTGTATCTCGTCGTTGGAGTTCTCGAGTGGCTCGGAGAACTGGATTCGAAGGACATTATCGTAAACGGTTCTCGCGTCGATGATTTCGGGCCGGCCGAAATCCCAGGTCGCGCTGTTGTTGCCGCCGTCGGTGACGTTGTTGTTCGTTTCGGCCGGTGGCCCCGCGACCGGCTCCGCGGCGGCAATATGGCCGTCGGCCGTCGTGGCATTGCTGTATGCGATCGTCGCGTTGAATACCCGGGCGAACGGCTCGCCCCACTGTGAGACCGGTGCGTCAGGGTCGTCGTTCGCCGGCACGACGACCTGCCACGGTGCGGTGCCGGTGAGATCGAGCCCGTTTACGTAGAGGTTCTTCGCGACGGTGATGGTTGAGCCGTTTCCGTCGCCGCTGTCTACGTCGAGTCCGGTAACGACACCGTCATAGCCTGCCGAGTCCGGATCATGGGTGAGCTGGGCCTGGAACGGGTATTCGAACAAGCTGTTTCCGGGGCTTTCTGTAGCCCTGTCTGCGTCGTGAGTCGAGTATAACGGAGCATTTGCCGAGGCTGAGCCGAACAGCACGATGTCTCCCCTCGTGTCGTCGGCATCGAGTAGAGCCTGGTCGAGCGTGGGCGTCGTGGAGAGGTCCTGACCGTTCAGATCGATCGTCCCTGCGTAGAGCACGAAAAGCTCCGCGGCGATGTCGGTCAAAATGTCGATCGTGTCGCCGGCGCCTCCCGACTGGAGCACGAAGAAATCGCCGTTTACGGTAAAAAGGTCCGACCCTCCCGTGACGTTCAGCTCGCCTCCTCCGGTAAGATCGAGCACGACACCTTCACTTCCGGGAGTGTAGGTCTGATTTCCGACCGTGGTGTAGGAGTTGCCCGGGGCCGCACCAAACAGATCGATACGACCGGGGTTGCCGCCGTCGTCCTGCGCGGTAACTGCTGTCGTTCCGGCTACTCCGGTATCGCCGCCGGTTCCGCCGATTCCGTTGAGCTCGATCAGATGTCCGGTCAGCGACAATGATCCGAGCTCGCTGGCGCCGGCGGCGCCGCCGATAATGCCGTCGAATGTTATGTTACCCGCCGTCCCGGTGTTTATCGAAAGATCGCTGTCGGTCGCGGCGTCGTCGACCGTCGAAGATGCGGTTGAGAAGGTGACGTCGTCACCGGCCGCTCCCGCCGTGGTAATCGAAACGGCTCCTGAGGAGTCGAGATCGACCGGACCGGTGAAGGTGATCGGTCCCTGTACGGTCGAAGAATAGATCGCACCGTCGAGATCGATATTGTCTGCAGTAATGTCGATTGCGGTTCCCGCAGTTCCGGTAACGGTGATGTCATCGAAATCGGCCTGGGTAGCGCTCGTAAGCGTTATGCTCTCGGGTGCGGTTGTTGCGCCGACCGCGCCGGCAATCGATACGTTTCCCGTACCCGGCTGAAGCGTGAGACTCTCCGAGCCGGCGGTTACCGCGTCGATCGTCGAGGAAAAGCTTATGTTGCCTCCGGCACCGCCGGTCCTCACAGTTTTGGCGGTTCCTGCATCGAGATCAACCGCGCCGGTGAAAGTCATGTTGGAGCCGGCCGTCGTGTAGGTCGTCCCGTTGAGATCGATATTCGTCGAGGCGATGCCCATCGCCCCGGTAGTGGTCGCGTTTACCAGATCGGTCTGGGACGCATCGCTCACCGTCAGCCCGGTCAACGCCGTCGTTCCGCCTACCACCGATACGAACGTAACGCTTCCCGTGCCCGCGGTCACGGTCAGATCACCTGCTCCGTCGACCGTATCGTTTATGGTGATGTCTCCGCCGGTTCCGGTATCCTGCGAGTCGATCGTTTGCGCCCCGGAAAGGCTCAGCGGTCCGGTAATATCGATATCGCCGTCGATTGCGCGTATCCTGGAGGTATCGTGCATCGATATCGTTCCGCCGGTGGATGTGATGCCGATCGCACCGGTGGTGCCGTTAGCATCGTCGGCGACTCCGTTTTCGATCGTAACGATCGTTACGTTGTCTGTTTCCGTTATGTTGATCTGTCCGGTCGGTGTCGCGTTGGTGTTTGCGAGCTCGAGCGAATCTACATTTGTCTCAATTGCGTCGGCGCTTCCGATTCCCGTTGCCGATACAGCAACAAGTCTTCCCGATGCCGCGACAATATCCGTGTCCGTATCGCCCCCGTCCACGATCCCGCCGGTGGAGCTCGAAAGCGATACGGCACTCGTCGATGTGTTGGTCGTCGTCAACTGACCGAGGGTAATGTCCTCGTCGGCGGCGACGGTAATCGTCGCGCTTCCGCCGTTGATGATGGTCCCGTCGGCCATGGTGAGCGCTCCGCCGCCGGCGGCGTCGGCATCCGCGGTCACCGCGATCGCTCCGGTCGAGCTCGTAACATCCCCTTCGGAATCGAAGGTGATGTCGTCGTCGGCGTCGAAGGTAATAGTCCCATCCACGCTCTGTACGCCGTCATTGACGATAATGTCGGAGCTCGTGCCGTCGGCGTTCAGATAGATCGTTCCCGCTCCGAGCACGCTTACGGGTATCACCGGCGTGCCGCCTGAATCCACGGTAATCGACCCGCCGGCGTTTACGGTGATGTCGTTACCCGCACTCGCCTGGATCGCTTTTACGATCGTTACCGCGTTGCTTTCATTGATCTGTATTTCTCCGGCAGTGGAATTGTCGAGATAGAGTGAATCAACTCTCACCTCGAGACCATCCGCACCGGGTCCTATTCCGTTTGCAACATCGACTACGAGACTACCCGAGGCTGCATCGACTTCGAGGAACGAGTCACCGCCGTTGGTCGTGTCGTCGAGGAGTGCGCCGCCGGTGGTTATCGAGACCGCGCCGGTGGTCGCATTTGCCGTAAAGAGCCCGCCTAAGGTGATGTCTCCGCCTGCGGAAAGTGTTATCGTTCCACTCCCGGCGCTTATCGTCGATGCATCAATTCCTGTATCGATCATCACGATTTGTCCGCCTCCTCCTCCTGAATCATCGGCGGTAATCGTGACGTTTCCGCTCGCGCTATCAAAATCCGCATTGACGTCGTTCATCAGGACATCGTTGTTTGCAGTTATGGAGAGCGTTCCGCCGCCGGCGGTATTCGCCTGCATACGGCCGTAGAGCTCCATATCGGCGCCGGCCGGCGCGGCTGCCTGCGGAGCAATCGTGATATTTCTCCCGGTTATGATCTGATCGTTCCCACCGTCTGCATCGATCAGGACACTCACGCCACTTTCGGTCGCCGGGATCGTTGAACCATCGGATCCGTTCAGCGCTGCGTCACGGGCCGCGTCGATTCTACCGGCGGTTTGGATATGAACTCCGCCGGTTCCGTCGCCGTTGCTGTCGGCGTTGAGGGTGATGTCGTTTGCATCGGTCGCGTTGCCTCGCGTTTCGAGCGTCGCCGGTACGATGATATCGGTGGGTGCGTTGATCGTAATCTCCCCGACGGCCGTTGCAGTCGATGTGTAGTTTGTACCGTTTAGATTTATGTCGCTTCCGACCGTGATCGATTGATTGCCGGCGGTAGTTACATTCACGATATCCACAATCGAGCCGTTTATGGTCAACGAGGCAATTTCAGTCGTTCCGCCGATCGCGCCGCTTACGGTTATGTCACCCGAACCACCGCTGTTCAGTGTCAGGGCGGTATCGTTCGCAACATCATCATCGACCGTCGTCGAGAAGCTGATGTCGTCCCCCGCTCCACCGGCTGTGGTGATCCCGATCGCTCCGGCGGTGTCGAGATCCACCGGCCCGGTATACCCGATCGCTCCGCCGGTCGTCGAGGAGTAGGTGGAACCGTTCAGATCGATGTTACCCGCGGTGATCGATTGGGCGCCGGTGGTGGTGACGTTATTCAGGTCCGCCTGGCTCGCCGCGACTATCGTGAGGCTCGTCAGTGCGGTCGTTCCGCCGGCCGCACCGGTTATCGTCACCGTCCCGGTGTCCGCATCAAGGGCGAGCGTTTGTGTCCCGTCGATCGTCGTCGAGAAGCTGATGTTTCCGTCGGTCCCGTCGGCGTTCGCGTCGCTGTCGATGCTCACTCCCGCCCCGATCAAATCAACCGCACCGGTGTAACTTATCGTTCCGTCGTTCGCGTTATACGTCGTACCGTTCAAGTCGATGTTCGTGCCCGTGATCGACTGCGCGCCGATCGTCGCCACGTTTACCACATCCACCTGCGCGGCTCCGGTGACCGTCAGCGAGGCGAGAGCGTTTGTCGCACCTGCCTCACCGCTCATCGTCACGTTCCCCGATGCCCCGACCCCGAGGGTCAGATCGGTGTCGTTCGCTCCGTCATCATCGACCGTCGTCGAGAAGCTGATGTCATCCCCCGCTCCGCCGGCCGTGGTGATCCCGATCGCCCCGGCGGTGTCGAGATCCACTGCGCCGGTGAAACCGATCGCTCCACCGGTGGTCGAGGAATAGGTGGAGCCGTTCAGATCTATGTTTCCCGCAGTGATCGACTGCGCCCCGGTGGTGGTGACGTCGTCAAGATCCGCCTGTGCCGCGTTTGTGACCGTCAGGCTCGCAAGCGCATTCGTCGATCCTGCCGCACCGGTTACCGTCACATTTCCCCCGCCTCCCGCACCGAGGGTCAGATCGGTGTCGTTCGCTCCGTCATCATCGACCGTCGTCGAGAAGCTGATGTCGTCTCCCGCTCCCCCTGCCGTCGTGATCCCGATCGCTCCGGCGGTGTCGAGGTCCACCGGCCCGGTATAGCCGATTGCCCCGCCGGTAGTCGAAGAGTAGGTGGAGCCGTTCAGATCGATGTTATTCGCGGTGATCGATTGCGCCCCGGTAGTAATAACCTCGGCAAGATCTACCTGTCCCAAGGTTGCGGTAATATCTACACTCGAGAGGGGAGTAGTCGAACCTGCGTTTCCTATCAGATTGGCATTACCTGAACCGTTCGTAGTAATCGTAAGGTTTTGGCCGCCGTCGATCGTGCTTTGAAAATCGATCGTTCCATTGTTGGCAGTCGTATTTATCGTTACGCCCGCAGTGCTCAGCGTTGCTGCACCATTGATCGTAACGTCATTGCCGGCTTCGAATATCAATCCATCAAAAACTACATTCTGAAGACTCGAGGCTGTGTCGCCGGTTCCGCCGATGTCAAAATCGACATCATCTCGAAATTCTACGTTTGGCGTAGCGACTATTCCATTTGCTGTAATCAGCGTGCTCTCGAATGTTGTGCTTCCGTTGATAATCGTTATGGCCGCTCCCGTGCCGCTTCCTACCGGCGTGGTGCCGCCGACCGCCGCGGTGAAGCTCGTCGCATCCGCGGTGTCGAGCGTCAGGTTCACCCCACCGTCACTCGCCGCGTTCACCGTCAGCGTGTCTCCGGCTCCGGTCGTCTGTATCGTCACCGCCGCCGTCGACAGCGTCAGCGTATCGGTCCCGGCGTTCCCGAACGTCGCCGCCACGTCACTTGCATAGGTCAGCCCGTCGAGCACCACGTCCGCATCGAACGTG
>CAYLZA010000185.1:0-5891 GCA_964387575.1 uncultured Spirochaetales bacterium
TCCGTAATCGTCAGCTCTTCGATGCTCCGTCGGTGCTGTTTCGGGAGAATCAACGTTTCGAACGGCCACACCGCCCAGAATGGAACCAGGCAGATAAACGATTCGTTTTCCACGACGATGCGTACATACCGATCGATTTCGGCTTCCACATACGCGCAGAGCAGACACTGCCCGTGGGTTTCGGCGTATGTTGACTGGTGTCCGGTTTCACGACGGGGAAGATCGGGAATTCGTTGATTCGCCCATATCTGTCCGTGCGGGTGTGGATTCGAGCATCCCATCAAACTACCTTTGTTCTCGAAAATCTGAACATACGAGATGTAATCCAATTCAGCGAGGGATGTGTATTCGTTTTTCCAGGTCTCGATTACGGCGGCGATCGTTTCGCTTTTCATTCGTGCGATCGTAAGATCGTGTCTCGGAGAAAAGCACACCACGCGGCACGTTCCGCGTTCGCCTTCGACTTTGAATAATGGATCATTCATGATCGATTGGCCCGGTGAGCCCGGAAGCAGTGCGGCGAAGTCATTGGTGAATACGAAGGTCTCGGTATAGGCGGGATTTCGTACTCCGCCCGCCCGTGTATTGCCCGGGCATAGATAACATTCCGGATCGTACTCAGGCCTGCTATCGCCCTGGGTTGATTCGGTTTTGCCTTGCCATGGACGTTTCGTTCGATGCGGTGAGACGAGCACCCACTCGCCCGAAAGCGGATTGTAACGTCGATGCGGCTGTTGCGACAAATCTCTCATGAATTGATTCATTGCACCATTCTATTCGCCAACCGCCTGGAAATCAAAGACGACGGGAAATCCGAGCGCCGTGTGGCGATCTCTCAGATGGAGTTTTTAGTATCAATCCTATTGGTTTTTTCGCTTGTTCCGCTTATACTGAAAACTGTCCCGGGAGGTAGGGGTGTCGTTAAAGAACTACTACGAATTACTCGGCGTAGAACCGGACAGCTCACTGTCGCAGATAAAAAGCGCGTTCAGAAGAAAAGCAAAAGCGTTTCATCCCGACGTGGATCCGAGCGGCCGCCACACGGCAAAGATGAGATTACTGCTCAATGCGTACAAGGTATTGAGCAACCCGGAAAAACGGAAGCAGTACGATCTGCTCAATGCCGGCAAAATTTCCCGCTTCAGATTCAACTATCGGGATCATCTGCGCGAGCGTGAAGACGAAGAGAGTAAGGCAAAGTTGATTTTCTTCGACTTGCTCCACCGGCATGAAAAAGACGCGCTCGAGCTGTTTGACGATCTGACATCCAAAAACGGATTCAGTCTCGAGAAACATCTCAACCGCGAAGATTATATGGATTGCGTTTTTATGCTTGCCGAAGAATATGAGAAACGCGGCGAGTATGAAAAGGCTTTTGACCTCTACGTACGGATCGTGCACTACGAGCTCGAGGAGCCCTATTTCAAGCACTTTTTCCGGGAGGTAGTCGACAGACTCAGACTGTTGAGCTGTTTCAAAATGCCGGGAGCCGTGGAGAGCGAAAAGCTTGTGGAGTATCTTCGCGAGCTCGTAGGATTCAATTTTTCCTCGAAGGATACCGCCTTTTTTCTAAAAAAGATTGCGGAGATATACGCCGAGGAAAACGATTTCGAGGTAGCTTTCAGATATCTCGAAGAAGGTTTGAAGCTGCACGACAAGCTTCCGGGAATAAAGAAGCTTCGAGATAAGCTCGCCTATGCGGCGCGTTAATCGCTCATGTACGCATCATGTCGATCATAAAGCTCAGGAACACGATCCAACCATACCCGTGGGGCTCCAAAACCGCCATCCCCGAGTTGCTCGGGCTCGAGGTGGATGAATCACCAAAGGCGGAGCTTTGGATGGGAGCTCATCCGAAGGCTCCGTCGCTGGCCATCGATAAAGGCGCCGAACGTACACTCATCGAAT
Organism: uncultured Spirochaetales bacterium; assembly: GCA_964387575.1. Classification (GTDB taxonomy): domain Bacteria; phylum Spirochaetota; class Spirochaetia; order ARS1246; family ARS1246; genus CAYLZA01. The sequence goes on from CAYLZA010000185.1 coordinate 1,909, forward strand.
ACATAGACGCGGATCCGAGAAAGACCATCGGAAAGGCAACCGCCGAGCGGTTCGATGGAAAGCTTCCGTTTCTGTTCAAGGTGCTTGCGGCGGCGCAACCATTGTCGATTCAGGCCCATCCGACGCTCGAGCAGGCGCGGGAAGGATTTGCACGTGAGAACAGGTCCGGGATAGCAATAGATGCTCCCGATCGAAACTACCGGGACCCGAATCACAAACCCGAAATTGTCTGCGCGCTCACGCCGTTTCCTGCCATGTGCGGTTTCAGATCACCTTCCGGGATTGTGGAAAATCTCACCAGGATTGCACCGAATACATCGAAGATGCTGAGCGACCCGCTGAGCGAGCGAGGCACCGATGGCCTGGCGGATTTTATCCGGTGTCTCTTCGACCTCGACGAACAGGATAGACGGGCAATGCTCGATGAAGCGTTCGAAGCGATCGATCAAGGCAGACAGCCGGCCGATTCAGCCGAGTCTCGCTGGATGCGGCGACTGGACGCGGAATATCCCTCGGATCCGGGAGTTATCGCACCGCTTTTTTTGAACCTGGTAGAGCTCGAGCCGGGGCAGGCGCTTTTTCTCGGACCCGGACGTCTTCATGCTTATCTCGAAGGAACCGCAATCGAGCTTATGGCGAGCTCCGACAACGTTCTTCGCGGCGGTCTGACACGGAAACACATCGACGTTTCGGAGCTTATTCGAACCCTTTCGTTCATCAGTGAAACCCCGGCAATCGCATCGGGAGCTCTCTCAAAAGACGGATTCGTCACCTATCAAGCCCCCGTTAACGAATTCGAGCTGTCGCGTATTGCGTTCGGAGAAATCGAATCGCTTTTCGATACACAACCGGGTGCGACCGAACGCGAAACCGCCGGTGCTGCGTCGGAAACGCTGAGCTCGGCACCGCCCGCAGGCGATAGTCCGGCGTATCCTCGAACTGAACGGGTCGTCGTTACCGGGAGACAAGGTGTTCCGTCGATATACCTCTGTATTCAGGGAAGCGCGCTGTTCAGCGAAAGCTCGGGCGCCGGCGGGAAGGCGGGCTCGGATCGGAGCGTATCTCTTTCGCGAGGTGAGTCGGTCTTCGTCACGGCGGATACCGAGGATCTATCCGTAACCGGTAACGCGGAGCTGTTTCGAGCGAGGGTGCCGTTCGTCGACGACGCGACCGCCCGGTGAGTTGATACGCTGTGATACTCGGTGAGTCTACGATGAGTGAAAGAAATCTCTGGGTCGACGGCGATTCGTGCCCGGTTCGCATTCGAAATGTCGTGCTCAATGCATCGAAACGACCGAACGTTCATGTTCGGTTCGTCGCCGACAGAGCGCTTCCCATAGAAGACTACGCGGTGGAGATGACCGTAGTAACCGAAGGTATCACCGATGATTATCTTATCGAGCATGTATCACACGGTGATATAGTTGTAACCCGCGATGTCAGGCTTACTGCGGAGCTTGCACACGCGGGTGTTGTAGTAATCGACGACGTCGGTAACCGGTATACCGCCGAAAACGTCTCCGAACGGCTGTCGGTCGCACGCTATATGGAGTCTCTCAGAAAATCCGGGGTAAATACCACCGGAGCCGTACGAAAAGCTAAAGATCCTGTTCATGCTTTTGCTGCGGTACTCGACGCAGAGCTTGTCCGCAGCTGATTTTCGCGTCGCCTCCGTATCGATCAGAGCGGTTTTCCACAATCTTCGACGCACCCTAATCTGAGTCTTTGGCTTGATTTCATCCTCGTACAGTGGCATTATTCACTTCGAAATCGAATTGCTCCTCGAGGTATAATATGAAAGCGCGTCTACCGCTGTACGCAACCGCACTATTATTCATATCGCTGTTACTCGGCGCGTGTTCCATCAAACAACTTGCCGTCGACACGGTGATAGACGCGCTTTCGGAGGGTGGAGGCACCACGTTTACCGGCGACAACGATCCGGAGTTGGTCGGAGATGCCCTTCCGTTTGCGCTCAAACTCTATGAGACGCTTCTCGCACAATCGCCTGATAACAGAGGGCTGCTTCGTACGACCGGGAGCGGGTTTATCATGTACTCGAACGTCTACGTTCAAATGCCCGCCGATATGCTTCCTGCTTCACGTCACGAGGAGCGGAGTGAGATGCGGCAACGTGCAAAGAAGCTCTATATTCGTGGACGCGATTACGTGATAGATGCGCTCGATGTAGGGCATCCCGGATTCGCGGAAGCGCTCGAAAACGATGATTATCAGGGCTATCTCAGGGAAATGACTGAAGAGGATGTTCCCGATCTCTATTGGGCCGGATCGGGATGGCTCGGGGCGATCGCAATAAACGCGTTTGACGTCAAGCTCGGGATTACACGGGAAAAGGCGATTGCGCTGATTCAACGCGCGCTCGAGATAGACGAATCCTATGGCGACGGAGCGATCCATGGGGTGCTTATCAGCTATTACGGTTCGCTGCCGGCGATGCTCGGGGGAAGCGAAGAGAAGGCGAGGGAGCATTTCCAACGCGCGCTCGAGCTATCGGAAGGACAAAACGCGGGAGCGTATGTGTCTTTGGCGCAATCGGTAAGCGTGGGTAATCAGGATCATGAGGAGTTCCGGATGCTGCTGAATAAAGCTCTCGAGATTACTCCGACGAATCCCGAAAACAGACTGGAAACGATCATTATGCAGGAAAAAGCTCAATGGCTTCTCGATAACATCGACGACTATTTTCTTCTCGACTAATACCTACACAGGGAGCTCTCAAAGGAGATAATCTATATGAAAGCCTTACGCTATGTACTCGTTGCAGCACTCATAAGCATTTCAGGATTCAACCTGGGTGCACTCGACATAAAAGTTGGAAGTCTCGCGCCTTCGGACACACCGTGGGAAGATGCGCTCGTTTCGCTCGCAAACAAGTGGCAGGATATATCCGACGGAGAGCTCGAGGTCAAGATCTATGCCTCCGGTATCGCAGGAGACGAAGCGGACATGCTGAGAAAGGTTCGACTCGGAGACAGATTACAGGGCGCCGCGCTATCGGGAACCGGGCTCAACCGTATTAGTTCCGAGCTTCTCGTAATGAGTCTGCCGTTTTTCTTCGAAAGCTACGATGAGCTCGAATACGTGATGGAGCAAGTTACGCCGTACTTCGAGGATATCGTCTCGAAAAAGGGATTCAAGCTCGTCGGGTGGACAACCGCCGGATGGGTGCATTTCTTTGGAAAAAAGCCGATCGTTACACCGCAGGATTTGAAAGATCAAAAACTCGCGGTAAGCGCCGAAGACGAGGAGATCCTCTACACGTGGCGTGCGATGGGATTCGATGCTACACCGTTGCATACGACCGAAGTTCTGACCGGGCTGCAAACGGGTATGGTGGAGGCGTTTCATACGCCGCCGATCGTCGCCGCGGTATTTCAGTGGTTCGGGGTAACTCCCCACATGAGCAATTTCCAGATTGCGCCGCTGATTGCGGGCTTTGTCGTTAACGGTAGAACCTGGCGACGTGTTTCGGATGAATACAAGGAGGAGCTACTCGCGGTTGCAGATGAGGCACTCAAGCCCCTTTATTCAGAAGTTGAAGAGCTGGAGAAGGAAGCGATTCAGATAATGAAAGACAACGGTCTAGAGATCAGTCCGTTCCCCGAAAGTGCAAGACAAGAGTGGCTCGATCTGGTAGACCGGGGGTACGAAAAACTCATCGGTAGCGCCGTTTCTGAAGAGACGTTCGAGTACGTAAAAGGCGTACGGGATGAGTACAGAGCGCGTCATGGAGGAGAGTAGACTGCAGCGGTCCTTGAGATTCACCGAGGACATCCTTGCATTTGCTTCTCTGATTCTCCTCGCGCTGTTTCCTCTCGTCGAAGTGATCGCCCGGGTCTTTTTCGATTCGGGTGTTCACGGTTCTTTTCGATATATTCAACATCTCGTGGTGTGGGTGACGTTTCTCGGCGGGATGATCACATCGCGGCACGAGGAGCACCTCGCGCTAACCGCCGGTTTCA
>CAYLZA010000186.1:0-5884 GCA_964387575.1 uncultured Spirochaetales bacterium
GACTTCGGCGACGGCGCCGATCCGGTGCATGTTCGCTCCGATGGAAATGCCAACCGGTACGCACCCGACGGATACGCCCGAGCCGTCCATTGCTACAACGAGCCGGGCGATTACCTGGTCCGCGTCGAACGAACCGACGATCATGGGGTCACCGGCATCGCTCATCTCCACGTTCCTGTGAAAGATCGCTGAGCGTCTTGCGCACATTATAGGCCGGCGACACGCAAACGGCGGCGATGAGAAAAAGCCAAGAATACGCGACGGCCGGCTATATGGGAAGACTCGCTAAACCGGCCTATTTCATCGGTTCGAGGTAGTTCGGATTTACTTCGGGAAACCAGGTTTCCTTTACACAAGGGATATCAGACGTATAGCTCACACCGAAACGGCGAAGCATGGCTGAATGTCCGGTCAGTTTCTGAAGCTTATTATTGACTCTCTCCAGATCCACGACTTCCGTAAGCTGCCGGTGTAAATCCCTTTGGATCGATGTGGCACTTGGTTCAGCTCCCCGGTCATTCTGCTCTGCGGGATCGCGTTGGAGATCGAAAAACTGCGGATCGGCAAATCCATAATGCTCGACGAGTTTCCATTTCCCTTTTCTGATCATCGCCGAAGCCTGTCTTCCCGCCGCTTCAGTGCAGATGGAAACGACCGCACGTTCGGAATCAGCACGGCGTTTGCCGAGCAAAACCGGCGAAAGGTCTACGCCGTGATACTCCGGGAGTTCGTCTGCACGCGCGAGAGAAATGAAGGTCGGCGCGAGATCCAGGAGGCTTACCGGTGAAGAGCTTCGTCGACCGGCGGGAAAGAATCCCGAAGAAGTAAAAGTCAGCGGAACCCGTACCGACCCTTCATATAGGTTGCTTTTCCAGAACAGGCCGTTTTCTCCGATCATGTCACCGTGGTCGGAAGTATATACGATTATCGTGTTTTCGCGCAGACTCGAATTATCGAGGCTTTCCACAATCTTCCCGACATTTCGATCCACTAGCTCCACGAGCCCGTAATACGCCGCCCGACACCGTCTGACATCATCTGCAGTCGCCTTCTTCACGTCTCTGTTTACACACCACTTCTGTACCGCAGGATGCACATCGTCGAGAAACCCCTCAGGAACATACGGTTTTTCAACACGGCTGTAGTAGTCGTAGAACAGGTCCGGAGGGCAAACGAACGGACAGTGCGGTCCGTAGAAGCCGATGCAGAGAAAAAACGGTTCCGGTTCCGTCGCACGTTTTCCTTCGTTGCACAGGAAGCGACACGCTGCATCGGTTACGCTTCTGTCGTATTCGATCACATTCGAATTGCCTGGACCGGATAGCTTTATTGACTGCAGATTCTGACCGGAAGTTCCATCCAAAACCCCATAATCAGCCCTTTTCGCTCCGGGAAACATAGGCGTAATATCACCGACCAAGCGCTTTCGAAACCCGTGCCGTTGATCGCATCCGACAAAGTGCATGCGCCCACAGAGAACGGTGTTATACTCGGCGCAACTGAGTGCGTGAACGAACGTTGCACGATCCGAACGAAGGGCGGTGTCGTTTGTGAGACATTCGTTTTCCTCGGTGTGCACCCCGCTTAAAAGAGCCGATCTACTCGGAACACAGAGCGGAGATGCACAATATGCTGAATCAAACGTAATCCCTTCCTGAGACAGTCTATCCAGCGCCGGTGTTCGTATCCACGGATCTCCCGCGTGACCTGCGACACCTGCGTGATGCTGGTCGGAAAGGATCATCACGATGTTTTTTTGCTCTGAAGGCATTTCAATAGGCATTTTCTTAAGCTCCCTGTTTTCAAGTCCCAATCCGCCCGGCCATGGGAGGCCGCTTCATGTCTCCGCGAAGCATAGTCTCTACCGGCATACCTTAACAAGCACTACCAAACTTCCTATCGTAAGTTATCATGACATTACCCGTTCTAATACTGTTTGCACTAGCTATTGTTTTTCTCGCACTCAACATGCTGTATTTTCTACGCCGTTCCTGGGAAGACTCCTACTACCCGTCGAATTACTCCACGCTGTTTTTTCCGACCGACCAACCGGTTATTCGCAAATGTCGCAAAACCGGAACCGGCATAGAGGCGTTGATGTCGTGGAACGCGCCGGTAAAAGGCTGGAAAATCCTGAAAAACGGCGAGCCGTATGCGGAAAACAGCGGTAAAAACCCGGTTTTCCCCACGCCCGAAGGCGACACGGAGATGAACAATTACAGTGCGATACCGCAACCCGAAGGCCTGTTCCAGCCGTTGGAGTTCCGCCTGCGCTTTCTCCCGCGATCATTTCACGAACAACGCGGGCTGCCACGTCCGGACAACTTTCTGGTATACACAGACGTTCCGAACGCAGATTTCAAGCAGTACCCGGTGCAATACTGGGTTGATACATACGATTATTTGTCTCGCCACGATCTGGACGAAGTCGACCGTATCGTCCGTGACCGAATCAATTTCGAAGAAACTGATAATACCTTTACAAAGCTCGAAAATATCATGGTCTTTCTTCGCGAGGATCTGGGGGAAAAAGCAGCCGGAACACCGCGACCGGATTTTCGCTGGAAGAATCCGTTTCAGCTCTATCAGGAAATGAAGTCGGGCACCGGTCACGGATGGTGCACGCAAAACGCGCAGATATTCGTGTTCTTCGCAAACCGGGCCGGACTTTCGACTCGGCTCGTCCAGGGAGCACGCGCACAGCGTAACACCTTCATTTTCTCGGGGCATACCTGGCTCGAAGCGTGGATACCGGCACAGGGACGATGGGCGTGGGTCGATCCCAGTCACGCTCTCGTATACGCAACCGACAAAAACGGAAGCGTTCTCAACACCGTAGAGATGGCTTTTCTGCGACAACACGACGCGTGGGACGGTGTACGTATTCGCGTTTACAAGGACTGGGAGTGGCCCTATTTAGAGGGCGGGAAACACACGCTGGTAAACGCTCGATATGAAGAGGTAGGCGGCGTAGTGGAGCGGCAATTCATTACGAGCGCGATATACAAGTGGCGCCGCCCTCCCAATGTCGAGGACATCAGATACGACTTTCGGATGATATTCAAAAATTGGACCTTTTTTGCGGCCAATCTTTGCCGCTATTTTTTCAAGCCGCCACTCGCATTGGCAAACTTCCCGGTACCTGGAAAAAAGACCTATTGGATCCGGCACATCCTACTGTGGGGATTGGTCGCTTCGATCGTGTCGATGGTTCTGGTGCTGGTTCTACAATAGTAGACGGGTCGGGAACTAAGGACGCGAGATAGAATAACCTATGATCCATTTCCTGGATGAATCGCGTAGCTCCAGTCCCCACGGAAGCCGAAGCAGCGGAAACCAGACCGATGGAATTCCTTGAATCATATCCACCCCCGGTGCTCATCGACGAAGTGCAGTATGCGCCGAACATTTTTCGCCATATCAAGACGGTTGTGGACTCGAAAAAAAAACGAAAACGGTCTTTTTGTGTTGGCGGGCTCTCAGAGCTTCCCGCTCATGGAGGCCGTTTCCGAAAGCCTCGCCGGTCGGATACTCAACATGTCCGAAATAGGCAGGGATGTGGGAATTTCACCGACCACCGCAAAGAAGTGGTTCAGCGTCCTTCAAGCGTCGAATCAGGTATTTCTCCTGGAACCATATTATCGCTCACTCGGGAAACGGATTACGAAAAGCCCGAAGGTCTACTTTACGGATACCGGACTCGTGGCTTACCTCGCGGGCTTTTCCAGCGGCCGAAGCCTCAGGGAAAGCCTCTATATGGGATCCTTCTGGGAGAATCACGTGGTGGTACAATGGCTCCGCTGGAGAGAGCGGCTCAATCCTGTCGGCGTCCTCTGGTTTTGGCAGGACAGGACGAAAAACGAGGTCGATCTTCTCGTAGAAGCCGATCAAAACCAAAGCATCAAATCCGGTCCCGTCGGCAGCTACCCGGTCAAAGTTATCTACGCAAAAACGGCCGGGACGCAACAACCAAGACCGTAAAAATTTCCAGACGTCCGAGAATCATCACGAATGCAAGCCAGATCTTCTGAAAATCCGTAAAAAAGGAAAAATTTGCGCTCGGTCCTACAGCGCCGAAACCGGGACCGATGTTGCCTATTACCGCCAGACTCGCTGTAAATGCGGTTTCCATATCCGGCCCGGAAGCCATAAGGACGACCGTTGATACTAATACGATTCCGATATACAAAAACACGAACGCTGCTATTGCAGCGATTGTTTTTTCTTCGATCGATCTTTGGTTTACACGAAGCAGAAAAACGCCCCGCGGATACACGAGATGACGGAACTGTACCGCCACAACTTTTGCCAGAACTACCACATGGATCATCTTGATACCGCCGCTCGTGGATCCGGCGCAACCTCCTACAAACAACATGAGAAGCAAAATCCCGCGAACAACACCGGGCCAGACGGTGTAATCGGCGGTGGAAAAACCGGTCGAGGTCATAAGCGTGGCAACTTGAAACGAAGCGAGGCGAATCGCACTGCCCGGATTCCCAGTGGTTTGCCTGAAGAACAGGTTGCCGGCAGCTATAATCACCGCTATCAAAAAAAATAAAGCGTATGCGTTCAACTCGCTGTCTCGGCGTATACGTGAGAAATCACCCGATATGGCACGAAAATACAACGCGAAATTGATCCCTGATAAAACCATAAACACCGTAACGACACCTTCGATATAGGGACTGGAGAAAGCGCCTATGCTTCCATTGCGCGTCGAAAAACCACCCGTTGCGACAGTTGCAAAGCTGTGATTGACTGAATCGAATACACTCATCCCCCCCAACAAGAGCATTCCCGCCTCCACCACAGTCAGCCCTACATAGATTAACCACAAATACCGCCCGGTATTTCGGATGCGCGAGGTAAGACGTTCCACCTGAGGTCCTGGAGCTTCGGCACTCATCAGCCTGTATCCACTGACGCCGAGAAGCGGGAGAACGGCAACCGCGAGGACTACAATCCCCATACCTCCGAGCCAGTGAGTCAAACTGCGCCAAAACAATATCGAGTATGGGAGCACTTCTACGTCGGCGAATATCGAAGATCCGGTCGTAGTGAATCCGCTCGTGGACTCAAAAACTGCATCGGCGAAATTTTTCGTTACGTCGGACAGAAAAAACGGGAAAGCTCCGGACAAACACGCTATGAGCCAAGTCGTCAATACAAGCAGAAAGCTTCCTTTGATTGAAAGGCCATTGTGCACATTTCGGGTAAGAACCACTACAGGCAACGAGATACCTAGAAGAACCCCTGAAGGTATAAGGAAAGGGACTAACGGTTCGCCGTACACTGCTGCAATCCCAGCAGGAAGCGCTATGGATACACCTATCCCGAAAGTAAATGCCGATACGGTTCGAACTACTCCTGCGAACTTACGAACGCGTTTGCGAGAGGTAGTGTATTTTTTTGACGACGATGTAAAGCCATTAATGTCGGTAGGCACACCTTGACGTTTGGTTGAACGAGACATTACCACAACAGTTTACCGGCGGATGTATAAAGAGAGTCTAAATTTGTACGTTGCGGTATTAAGATCCCATAAAGATTCTATAGATTTTGTGATGAACTTCTTTGTCTTGGGTTTTTTCGAGTGTACAATTGTCGTGTGAACGATATGACAGACGCAAAAGCCGGCAAGATCCTTGTCTGTATAAGTCCGGCTCCCGCCTCCGCCAGAGTAGCACGTGTTGCGGCTGAAATGGCCCGTAACTCCGGTGCACAGATGTGTGCGTTATATGTAGACACGGGTAGCGGTCTGGGGCTGTCGACAGGCGATCAAAGACGTTTGCGACAGCATTTTGCGTTGGTACACCGGCTCGGCGGCGACATCGTTACAATCAACGGGCATAATATTGCAAAAGTAATCGTGGAATATGCC
>CAYLZA010000187.1:0-5871 GCA_964387575.1 uncultured Spirochaetales bacterium
GACGGCGTTTTATCGTGATGTCATGCGGATGGAGATCGACTGGAACGGTGAAGGGCCGTATGCCGAGTTCGAGCACGAAGGAATTCGATTCTCAATGTTTGAACGTCAAAAACTGCCGACGCTATTGGGACAAGAACCATCGTTCCCGTCAGGATTGAACGGAACGTTTGAGTTGGCCGTCAATGTTGGCGACAGAACCAACGTTGATGTCGAGTTCGAACGGATGAGATCCTTGGGTGCGGCGGTTGTCTACGGACCTCGCGACGAGCCGTGGAAAATGCGATCAGCTATGGTCGCCGATCCGGATGGAAATCTAATCGAAATCGCGTCCGATTTTTGGGAATAGACCAATACGAGCCTTGATGGTATGGCGGATGTAACGTTTACGGTGACACAGGCCACATCGCCGGACTAATATGGGAAGAGGAGTTTGAATGTTTAATCGCATAACGGCCGACAACGACAAAATGGGCGGGGTCGCGTGTATTCGTGGCCTCCGTATTCCCGTTGCGACGGTTGTCGGGATGTTTGCCGATGGGATGACCTCACGCGAAATCCTGGAGGCGTATCCTGATTTGGAAAACGAGGATATCGCGCAAGCACTCCGATACGCGGCGGCGCTGACGAAGGACGAGAAAGTCGTCACAGCCCACTCCTGATGCGGTTTCTCGTTGATAGCGCCCTTTCGCCAATCATATAGCTGTCGCATTGAGCGATGCAGGACACGACGCAGTCCACCTGCGCGAAAGAGGGCTGCAGGCGGAACCTGATACAACAGTGTTTGAGCTGGCGGAGCGCGAGGATCGCGTCATCGTATCAGCAGACACTGATTTCGGCGCGTTGTTGGCTGCACGTGACCGCCCGCGCCCGTCAGTCGTGCTGTTTCGTCGGACCAGTGGTTTACGCCCTTCAAAGATCGCAAAACGTTACGAATCCAGATTGGAAACAGGCTGCATCGTGACGGTGCGAGACGATCGTATTCGAGTCCGACGCCTACCGATCGAATAGCCAACTTCTAACCACCAAACGTCCCAATATGGACGAATCTGCATAACATGGCCGCTCGAGCAGACGTGGCTACGTTCACGGTTCTTGCTCCCAGGCCAACGTTGCCGGAAAACGGCAAAACCAACTGGGCAAGAACCGTGCCCGCCTAACGCCACGCAGCTCAGCTTGTCGTTATACCCCCATAATAAATATTTTCTGCAAAATTTCGTGTTTCCGACGTATCAATACAAGAAATTCGCAAACTCATAACCTCGTGCGTCATTGAAATCTAAAGTGATTCCGTACTATTCTGTACTCGTGACTGGATCAAACCAACGCCTTATTGATGACATCGTCTCACGATTATCACGGTTAGATCCACAGAGAATCGTGCTATTTGGCTCACAAGCGTCCGGGACTGACCGGAACGGTAGCGACATTGACCTGTTGGTTGTCCTTGATTCGAACGCCGTCTCTCAAAACTATCAAGAAATCATGGAAAAAAAACTCTCCGTTAGGAACCAGATACTGGATTATAACAAGTTCGTTGCTGTCGATATAGTCGTGTATACAAAAGCTGAATTTGAAATACTAAAAAAGGCGAATGCTTCGTTCATAAAGGAAATCAATAGAACCGGAAAAATCCTATATGAAAAATCAAACACAGGGGTGGCTTGACTCTGCCGCGGACGACCTGCTCGTGGTTGAAGAGATTATAAAAAAAGAACAGCTAACTCATATGGCGGCATTTCATTCGGAACAAGCTATTGAGAAATGCTTCAAGGCTATTCTGGAGGAAAAAGGCATTTCGCCACCTCATGTCCACGACCTGATAATGTTGCACAACCAAGTAAAAAAATATCTGTCGCTCGACATCGATATGGAATTGCTGAAGCAAATCAACGAATTATATATTGATGCGCGATATCCTTCCGATCTTGGCTTACTTCCCGAAGGAAAGCCACCATTAGAAACAGCACAGAAAATGCATCGTCTTGCCAAGGCAATTCATGAAACAGCAAAAAAGATGGGGGTATAACATATCGGTCCAGCAGATGTCTTCTCGGCGGAACAGAATCCGGATGATTGTGCTGTTTGCAAAGCGCGGCTCAGTTCGCATACGAAACATTTTCCTGGAAAAGCGAGGGTGCTGCTGACCTCGGCGTTATGTGTCAATAAAAAGAAGCAATTGGCGTGTGCGGTGCCGTTAGCTTTTTCGGTAAGAGAAGAAAGTACTTCGAAATACCACGATCGGTAATCCTCTCTCATCATTTGATCAAGAACCTGTTGACATCCAAAGGCGCTCATACGCAGAAATGGCTCGGTTTGTATCCCGAGCCGTTAATCGTGCTTAAAATAGGCTTTTTTCAGTTGATTAATCGCACGATTGATAGTACTATATCTGCCGGAGGCATCGAATGGGACATGTCGTTACCGCAAATGAATTGAAGACAAAAGGAATATCTCGCCTTGACGAAATTACCGCAAACGGTGATGAGGCAATCATTTCCGTACGGGGAAAACACCGTTACGTCGTTGTGACGATGGAACATTACAACTATCTCAGAGAGTGTGAACTTGAAGCGGCGCTGAATGAATCACGCAAAGACATGAAAGAGGGCAACATCATTAACGAAACGGTGGAAGAACACATAGCACGAATCACCAGTGGCTAAGATCCTCTACACCCACAGCTACATTCGCCGAGCGCAAAAGTTCATCAAGAAACATCCAGAGATACTGCCACAATACACAAAAGCGCTTAGACTCCTGGAAGCAAATCCTACACATCCATCATTGAGATTGCATAAGCTGGGAGGAAAGCTTGAACGGTTGTACAGCGTATCGATAAATATGACGTACCGGATCAGTCTTGAATTCCTGCTCCAGAAAGATACGATAATTCCTATTAACGTAGGGTCACATGATGAAGTGTAAGGGTGACAATAAACATAAAGAAATATTGACACATAACATTTCGGTTGACTTGACGCCTTCTCGACGCTTTTGGTCAGGCATAAGGAAGTTGTCGTGCGTGGTGAAGCCGAAAAACGGTATGATTGTGTAGATTCGCTTCCGCGTCTGTGAGGGCGCAAGTCACCTCGACGCTATGTGCAATCGAGTGTCGCGTACATTCCATGCACATGACTGATTGATCAGGTGCAAAACAGTGGTAGTGTGCACATGATGAACCCTTCTACTGCCGCCAATGACCTTGCCTTTGTTCCACCGAACGTGGAGCTGGAAAGGAAATCAGTCTTAAAAAAATAATTGCGGCCCACACCCAACTCGCTCGCCTGCAGGGATACTGCGCTCTGCTTCCAAACAAGCTTATTCTCTTGAACACCATTGTATGGTGAGGTCGACATGAAAACCGTATATCCGAATAGACGATTCCGACATCTGATACAAGGAGAAACAAATGAGTAAAGCAAAGATGAAATATATGGATGAAGACGAGCGGGAGCTGATCGAATCAATAGAAGAGACTCCGATTGAGCAATTAAAGAACTCCCGACCGGAATTGAAGAAGGAAATAGAAAAAGCAGCAAGAAAAGTGCAGCGAACCAGAGAAACGAAAATGAATATTCGTATAGACCGGCAGGAGTTGGAGAAGATAAAACAACAGGCAGCTCACGAAGGATTAAGATATCAAACATTTGTAAAAAGCATAATGCATAAACATTACCGGTCAGTTGATTGAGGCCAACGATAAAAAAAGGCCGGGATAACATACCGGTCCAGCAGATGCCTTCTCGGCGCTCAGTTTTGAGGAACAGCTGCGCGATTCGTAGATGTCGCCTCCGAGGGCGTTGCTGACCTCGACGTTATGTTGTTTTAACGGGCATTTGGCCTCATCGGGCCGGTTACCGCCTATTGCGTTTACGTAATTTTCAAGACACTATCGTACATATGATCGACATATGGGATCTAAGCTCACTCTAAACATAGATGACACCGTAGTCGAGCGCACGAAAGCATATGCTCGCAGACGCAATACGAGCCTTTCGAAACTAATCCAGCGCTACATAGAGTATGTGACACGGTGAGGTATAAATAAGCGAATAGCAGCTCTATGTCCGGTTTTCACAAGCTTCATTTGCAGTACATTCCTTGGTAACGTAGACTAACTGCATGGGAATAACGTAACCAAAGCGCTCAAGCTACAGCTGCATGGTCTCTGCATAGAAGGAGTCTCGATATGAAAACCAGGATTCTGGGAAAAACCGGATTGCGAGCGAGCGAGATCGGCCTTGGCGTAGAGCATCTAAGGGTGAGCCGCGAAAACATGGACGCCGTGTTCGATTTGTCAGTTGCGTCCGGGCTGAATTACGTGGATGTGCTCTTCAATGATCTTGACGCCGAATCCGCCGAGCACTGGAAGGCGATTGGACCGGCATTGCGTAGGTACCGCGATTCATTAATCCTTGCGCTGCACTGGGGCCTCATCTACCACGAGGAGATAGGGCTGTGTCAATCCCGTTTTGACGCCTGTTTGGAGCAAATAGGGGGTCACGCCGAAATCGGCATGATGACAATGGTCGACACGGAGCAGCTTTGGAACGGCTGGGCGCAGGAATCGTTGAAACGGCTGGCGCACTACCGAGCTGAGGGCCGCATTGACTGCATAGGAATGAGCAATCACAATCCGACGGTTGCGCGAACCGCTGTAGAATCGGGATTGATCGATGTTTTGATGTTTCCGGTGAATCTCTACCAACACCACGCGAATCAAGAGCGCCCGGCATTGCTGAAGAAATGTGCCGAATTAGGCGTCGGCGTCGTTGCGATGAAACCATACTATGGTGGTAAACTGATCCAGTCGGAGGGTCGACCAACACGGATTACGCCGATTCAGTGTCTCCACTATGTGCTGTGCCAACCCGTAGCGGTTGCTCTTCCCGGCCCCAAAACGGCGCAGGAATTGCATGCGGCGCTCAACTACGAATCTGCGACGCAGGAACAGAAGAAGTACGAGATGCTATCCGACAATCTGCAAGAAGAGCTTCGAGGTCAATGCGTGCAATGCCGACATTGTCTACCTTGTCCAGTCGATATATCGATTCCCGGGGTGATATGGCAAGTTGACTATGTGGATCACTATGGTGGCACACGGAGGTGCAAAGATGATATGCGCAAGTGGTATAAAACGCGCAACGTCAAAGCCTCCGCGTGCACTGAATGCGGAGTATGCGAAGAGCGGTGTCCATTCGAAGTTCCCATCATCAAAAAGATGCATCGAGCTTTTGAGCTTTTTGAGTCAGTCAGATAAGCCGCTATCTCTCATTCCTAATGCGACGTTCAAAGGCGTGCTTCATTATAGCGCTTCACCAGATTTAGTGCACTGATTGCACCTCAGCGTCACCGATCCGGTCGGCGACGGCGAAATGGGTACTCACCACCTTCGGTGCCAGTAACGGCCAAGGCGTTAAACAGCTAATCTCATCGTTATGTGGTTTGGAAGCGACAAGCACGTTGAACCTGATGGCTTGAACCTTTGCATCGAGATCCGGACGGTTGTGCTGCTCGCAAAGCACGGCCCGGCGAATCCGAAAACAATCGGCTCTATCGAGACACCAAATCAAGTGACAACCGCTCCGAGGATCCTGCGTTGACCAACAATGGACGCCGGCAGGCCGAAACCGTGGCGGACTTCCTTGCGAGAAATAATGCCGAGTTTCCGCTGACGCACCTCTACACCAGTTTGATGATCCGTGCGGTAGAAACCGGACGCGCGGTTGCACGCAGATTGGGCATCAAGCTTCTATCGTGGCCCGAGCTGCACGAGTCGGGAGGAATTTTCCTCGAAGACGCCATTCATCTACGGATTAATCAACAGAATCTACAAAAGCACTCCGGGTAGAATCGGGGGCTTGCGCCCCC